>JALFSO010000084.1 GCA_022778785.1 Dysosmobacter sp.
GGCCGGGCGAAAACTCTCCGCAACCTGATACAGGGGCAGTCTGCCCTTTTTCAGAAAAAGAAGCAGAAAAGCAGAGAAATAATGGCTATTTTTTCGCTTAAATTACCTTAACCAAGTGCAAATAGCGGCTAATACATCGAGTAGGAACAGGAAAAAGGCTATTATTCAGAGGTTCCATAATTGCCATCACATATATGCGTTGGAGTTTTCGGATTGAAACAATATTCTTTGGCATATAGCGATTGAATGGCCTTGACAAAAGCGACCGCAATCTGTAATACTCTGTTTAAGAGTCGTCGAGCGGCTCTTTTTCTCAGAATTTGTGTCACTATGTTTTATTACAAAAATACGCATGAGATTCCATCGGATTTTGCGTCATTATATTTTAAGGCAACACCGCACAAATGCATCGGCGGCGCTTTGCGGAAACTTTGCACCATCCATGCGTTGCAATTTTTTGAAATACCCCAGCATTCCTGCAAAATTGCGCCTTTGTCTGACGCAAAATTTGCTCGCAAACCGCTCTTGCTGCATGATGCGGTGTTGCCTTAATACTCCGTGTCATTATTTTTTATTAACTCATAGACGTGCCGGACGGCGCAGGAAGAGAAGACGTATGATAACAGAAATCGATCCCAAACAGACGAAGCGGGCGGCGGCATTTGAACTGTGGATGGACGCCCCCATGCCCATGGTGACGGTGTTCAAGACCGTTAATGTGACGCGGCTGGTCCGATACAGCCGGAAAAAGAAGCTGAAATTCAATATGCTGCTGTGCTGGTGCATCGGCAGGGCGGCCAGCGACATTGAGGAATTCTATCTGCTGCCTGTGGGAAAGAAGCTGGTGCGGTATGACAGAATCGCCGTCAACACCATCGTGCTGAATCGGGAGGGCGAGGTGAGTTCCTGCGACGTGCCCTTCAGCCCGGATCCGGCACAGTTCAGCCGGGACTATCTGCGGCTGACCGGACAGGTCCGCGACACCTGCGGGAACCACGACCTGACGGACAGCATGGTGATCGGCACCTCCGCCCTGGCGGAATACGGCATCGACGGCGTGGTGAATCTGTACAGCGGTATCTTCAACAACCCATTTGTCCTGTGGGGCAGATACCAGCGCCGGGGACTGAAAACGGTGCTTACCGTGTCCTTCCAGTTCCACCATACCCAGATGGACGGCGCCCACGCGGGCCGTTTTCTGGACGGCCTGCAGAGAGCCATCGACGAACTGACAGGCAGATAATTCGATTACGGGAGCTTACCGACCGACAGAAGGGAGCGGGCTATGGATCTGGAGCTTCTGCTGTCCGCGCTGACGGCAAAGGATACAAAATGCGCTTATGGCACCCTGCTGGAGCTGGAGCGGCTGTCCGATGAGTCGGACTGCCTGTACCCGTATACGGAGCGGTTCGCGGACATGACGGAGGACCGGGCCTACGCCGTCCGGTGCCGGGGGTTCCGGCTCTTTTGCAGGCAGGCCCGGTGGGACGACGGCGGCGTCATCGACCGCTGTCTGGACCGGGCGCTGGCGATCCTGGAGGATGAAAAGCCCACGGCGGTGCGGCAGGCGCTGGCGGCCCTGCTGGAACTGGTGCCGTACAAGCGGGCGCTGTGGCCCGTGATCCGGGCGCGGGTGGAGGCTATGGACCTGAACAGGTACAGGGACACCATGGCGCCGCTGATCGAAAAGGACATCCGGCGGCTGCTGGACGCCATGGAATAAAAACACGGGGAGCCGTCCGGCTCCCCGTGTTTTGCAATTTGCGCGTTCTTATCCCAGCAGATAGCTGTACTTCGTCAGGACGGTAAGGATGAATACCTCCATCTCCGCGGGCAGGTCGTTCTGCTCGTCCAGATCGGCCTCGAAGACCTTGCCGCCCAGCCGGACCAGCACCTTGCGGCCGCCCAGGGGCAGGAAGCCCTGATTCTTCTCGCTCTCGTCGAAGCCCTTCCGGGTCAGGAACAGGGTGAACTTATCCCGGTAGGGGGCGGAGTCGTAGGGGCAGAACACGGCGCAGTTGCCGCACTCGTTGCACATCCGGTCCACATGGAGGATCTGATGGCGGCCGTCGGGCAGCTCAATGACCACATTGGCCCGGTTGGGGCATACGTCGGCGCAGACCTGACACACCACGTTGCAGGTGAGGCAGCGGTCGCCCTCGCACTTGGCGGACTCGCACAGGATGCCCTTCTTGGCGATGGCGTCCGCCCGGCTGGCTTTGGCGTGGGCGGGGATGGCGTACTTGTGGGCCTCGCCGATGACGGCGTTGGCGAACCAGGTGGCGTCGGCGATGCCCTCCACCACCGTGGCGGGGCCCCGCATGGCGTCGCCGCCCACGTAGACGCCGTCCAGATTGGTCCGGAAGGCGGGAACGCCCTTCTCATCCACCTCAATGCCGTTGGCGGTGAACAACTCCGACTCCACCTTCTCTCCCACGGCGGAGATGACGGTGTCGCAGGGGATGGAGACCGTCTCGCCGGTGGGGACGGGCTTCCGGCGGCCCTTTTCGTCCGGATCGCCCAGACGCATCTTCTCGCAGATCAGCGCGCCGTCCTTCTGCTCCACAGGCGCCACCAGCTCCAGGAACTGCACGCCGTCGGCCATGGCCAGTTCCAGCTCCTCGGCGTCGGCGGGCATGTACTTCTTGGTGCGGCGGTAGACTAGGGTGGAGGACTTGGCCCCGGCCCGGAGGGCGGCACGGGCGGCATCCATGGCGGTGTTGCCGCCGCCCACCACGGCCACGTGGCCCAGGGACACGTCCTTTCCGGCCTTCAGATCTTTCAGCCAGCCGATGACCGGCACCACATTGCCGGGGATGTCCAGCCGACCGGCCTTCCAGGCGCCCACGGCGAAGAAAATGTGGGTGTAGCCCTGGGCCTTCAGCTCCGCCACGGAGGGGGCGGGAGTGTTCAGCCGCACCTGGACGCCCATCCGGAACATCAGGGCCACGTCCCTGTCGATGGCCTCATCGGAGATGCGGAAGGAGGGGATCACCTGGCGGACCACGCCGCCCAGGCAGTTGGCCTTCTCAAAGATGGTGACGGGGATGCCTGCCCGGCCCAGGAAATAGGCGGCGGACATGCCGGTGGGGCCGCCGCCGATGACGGCCACCTTGCGGCCGTCCGTGACGGGCACGGGCTGGGGCAGCTTTGCCAGCAGGGCGTCGTAGCCCCGCTGGGCGGCCACCAGCTTGGTGGCCCGGATCTGCACCGGCTCCTCGTAGAAGTTCCGGGTGCATTTCGTCATGCAGCGGTGGGCGCAGATGGTGCCGGTAATGAAAGGCAGGGGGTTCTTCTCCGTGATGAGCTGCAAGGCGGCGGCGTACTGTCCCCGGCGGCACAGCTCGATGTACTCCGGAATGTCCTGCTGGATGGGGCAGCCGCCCTTGCAGGGTGCGGTGAAGCAGTCCGTCAGGGGGACTTTGTCGTACAGCTTCCGGCGGGGCAGGGGCTTCACGGCCTTGAGGTGGTACTTGTCGGACCGGGCGGCCAGGGCCAGCGCCTCGATGCCGGCCACGTCCACGCCGGTGAAGGGCCGGAATTCCATGGCGTCCAGCTTGTCGCCGATCTGGACGAACCGCTGGTAGCCGCCGGGCTTCAGCTCTGTGGTGGCCATGGTGATGGGCCAGATGCCGCAGGCGAACAGCTTGTCGATGTTGAAGGCGTCGGCGCCGCCGGCGTAGGAGATCCGTAGCTTTCCGCCGAACTCTTTGGAGATCCGGGCGGCCATGGTGGTGGTCAGGGGGAACAGGCTCTTGCCCGCCATGTACATCTCCTCGCTGGGCAGTTCGCGGTTCTTCACGTCCACCGGGAAGGTGTTGCTGAGCTTCAGACCGAATTCCAGCCCGTGGCGCTGAGCCAGTTCCAGCAGGCGATGGAACATGGGGACGGCGTCCTCATATTGCAGGTCCTCGTTGAAGTGATGCTCGTCAAAGGCGATGTAGTCGTAGCCCATGCCGTCCAGAATGGACCGGGCGGTGTCGTAGCCCAGAATGGTGGGGTTGCACTTGACGAAGGTGTGGAGATGCTTCTTCTCAATGAGGTAGCTGGCGATGCGCTCGATCTCGTCCGGCGGGCAGCCGTGGAGGGTGGACACCGTCACGCTGCCGGAGATGCGGGGACTGATGGCATCGATGTAGCCGCTCTCCTGGGGGAAGAATTCCTTCAGGACCCGGATGCACTCCCGGAAAATGGGCGTCTGAGAGGCGTCCATCATGCCGTTGAGGAAGGTGTCGATCTTCTCACCCTGGATGCCCGCCAGATCGTAACCCACGGACATGTTGAACACGAAGCCGTTGGGGTCGCCCAGGCCGTAGACCTTGGACATGATCTTCAGGGCACACCAGGCCTTGACGTACTCCTCAAAGGCCTGCTGAACATACAGCTCCGTGGACCACTCGCAGTTGTAGCACTCGTCCTCCGCCAGGATGCAGGGACGGTTGATGCAGGCGGCCAGCTCGGAGCCGTCCATCTTCTGGACGGTTTTCAGCTCAAAGAACCGGGCGCCGGCGAAGTATCCGGCGATGATGTTCTGGGCTAACTGGGTGTTGGGACCGGCGGCGGGGCCGAAGGGCGTCTCAATGGTCTCACCGAAGATGGGCAGCTTCTTGACGCCCGCCCGGTAGGGCTTGTGGACGCCGAAGACGGCGCCATCCCGGAGGTACTCCGTGGTGATCCAGTTCATCAGATCCCGGAAGGGGATAGGGGTCATCAGTTCACTCATAGCAGTTGATCCTCCCTGCAATAGAAATTAGGAATTGGAAAATTGGAAGTCAGGCGCAGCGGCATTCTGCCCGGCGGAATTGATCGGAATCATTTTTCCGGCGGCGTGTACGTCGGAAAAATACATTGACTCAGCCGCCTTGGGCGGCGTTCACCAGTGACCGACGTCACTGGTGGGGGGGAATCTAAAGGGGGGACGAAGTCCCCTCTTTAATATTCTCTATGGTTCAGCCGTCCCCACAGCCGCTTGGCGCTCTCCAGAATGTGGGCGTTGACGGTCTCCTCGTCGATCTCCGTCAGGACCCGGTCCCGCATCAGGATCTTACCGTTGATCATGGTGGTCTGGCACTGACGGCCCGTCATGCCGAAGATCATGTGGCCGTCGATGTTGGCGTCGGAGAAGGGCGTGTAGGGCTTGTAGTCCATGACGATGACGTCCGCCGCCGCGCCGGGCTTCAGCACGCCCAGCGTGGGGAAGCCGCACCGCTCCGCCATCCTGGCGTTGTTCTTGAAGAGCATATCCGTCACCTCGCACCAGGCCACGTTGGGCAGGCAGGCGTTGTGCCGCTGGGAGCAGAGGGCCACCTTCAGGGATTCCAGCATGTCATTGGTGTAGGCGTCGGTGCCCATGCCGATGAGGATGCCCTTCTTGTACAGCTGCAAAACCGGGGAGATGCCCACGGCGTTGCCCATGTTGCTCTCCGGATTGTTGACGCACATGGTGTCCGTGGCCTTGATGATGTCCATTTCGGCGGTGTTCACGTGGATGCAGTGGCCCAGAATGGTCTTCGGCCCCAGAATGCCGTGGTCCTGAAGCCGCTGGACGGGACGGCGGCCGTAGTTCTGGAGGGAGTCGTACACGTCGTTCATGCCCTCGGACACGTGGATGTGGTAGCCCACCCGGCCGTTGTTGGCGGCAGCCATCCGGTCGAAGGTCCTGTCGGAGATGGTGAACAGGGCGTGTCCGCCGAACATGGCCTTCAGCATGTCGGAGGGATTCTTCTCGCAGTAATCGATGAAGTCCTTGTTCTCCTGGACGGATTGGAGGGACTTCTCCTCGCCGTCCCGGTCGCTGACCTCGTAGCACAGGCTGGCCCGCATGCCGAACGCCTGCGTCACCTCGGCAATCTTCATCAGGGAGCCGGGGATCTCGCAGAAGGAGGCATGGTGGTCAAAGATGGTAGTGACGCCCTGCTTGATGCTGTCGATGACAAGGGCCTGGGCGCTGGCCTTCGTGGCCTCCAGGTCCAGATTCCGGTCAATAGCCCACCAGGTGCCGTCCAGCACCTCATAGAAGTTGGTGGGGTTGTTGCCCACGATGCTGAGGCCTCGAGCCAGGGCGGAATAGATGTGGGTGTGGGCGTTGATGAGGCCGGGCATGATGACGCCGCCCCGGGCGTCCACGAACTCGGCCTGGGGGTATTTGGCCTTCAGGTCGGCGGTGACGCCGACTTCCACGATTTTTCCGCCGTCGGTGACCACGCCGCCGTCCGGCAGATAGCCCGCACCGTCGGGGTCCCGGGTGATGACCTTTCCGTTTGCCAGTAAAATCATATGAGAACCTCCCTGCGTTCAAAATTCCACGGATACAAAAGCCCAAAAAGGGAAGGGGGAAATGCGGGAGAAAGAAAAAAGGCGTCTCAGACCATCCTCAGTCTGAAACACCTATCCGCGCAAAGGAAGATAGGTGTCAGCCCGTGCGCGCGGCACTCCGTTGCAGCTATCCATCTTTGCTTGTATTTGTATTTTACCGTAAACCGGGACAAAATGCAATCAGGCCGCCGCAAAAAATTTTTGGAGGGATTTGTACAGTTTGCCGGGAACTTTTTGGCAGGCTTTTCCGACTAAACCGGAAAAGGGGTGATGGAGATGAAGAAGGTTTTCACGATGATGACCGCCCTGTCCCTGCTGGCAGTTCTTGCTGGATGCGGCAGCAGCGGCTCCGACGGAGGCCCGGCGGACAGCCTGCCGCTGACGGAGGTGCGGAGCGCCCAGCTGGACGAGAGCCTGATCCTCTCCGCGGAGTGGCCGTCCTACGATTCGCTGGACGCCACCGTGTATGTGGTGCTGGAGAACCACGGTGACGAGACGGTGACCACTGGCGCGGACTTCCAGCTGGAGCGGGACATGGGCGGCGGGGGAGAATTCTCCTGGTACCAGCTGGAGTTGAAAGAGAACGTTGGCTGGACAGCCATCGAATTTGTCATCCCGCCCGGAGAGAGCATGGCCTTCGCCTGTCCGCTCTCCGTCTGCGAGACCTCCTTCCTCATCGGGGGGCATTTCCGCATCGTCAAAGAGACGGGCGGGAACCGCTGCGCCGCGGAGTTCACCGTTTCTGATGACGCGCCTGTCTCCGAACAGCGGCCCTACGGCTTCGCGGCGCTGGAGGAACTTCCGGCGGACTACGGCACGGAGGACGCCATCGCCGACGGCTGTGTGGTGTTCCGGGACGGGGAGACCCCGGCCAACGCGGAGAAGCTGGGCCTGTTCTTTGAGAAGGTCCGATTGGGCATCCCCTGCCAGCTCCGCACCGTGCGTCTGACGGCGGAGGGTGCGCCGGTGCTGGAGGACGTGGTCTATGAATCCATCAGCGGCGCAGGGGGCTGGTTCTCCTGGCGGCGGGACGACAGCCGGGACGCTCTGGACGCGGTACCCGGCATCGGCCCGGTATTTTACTATTCCTATCTCCAGACCGACGGCCGGAGGATCGCCCTCAGCAACGCCGTGGAGTGGGACCGCAGCTATGGGGAGCCCAATCTGGAGCTCCTGGCGGGGGAAGAGGCCGCGCCCTATCTCGCCGCCGTGGAGGAGATGACCCGGGCCGCGCTGGAGGACAACATCACCCGCTATCGGGTCTGGTCTGCCGACGGCACGCGGTACGCCTGTCTGACAGAGGACCCGCTGGAGTTCGCCTGGGGCGACGCCGGATATGGAGCGGTCCACTCCCTGGCGGACTACGATGGTCTGGACGATGCCATCGAACACATCCGCTGGGCGGACGGCCACACCCTGGAACTGACGGTGCGGCAGTTGGCGGGACCGGAGGGCGATACGCCCGCCGTCATCTATCTCTGGGACACGGAGACTGGCAGGCTTACCGGCACGGACGCCGTATACTGCGTGCCGTCGGTCGTGGACCCGCGGGATCTGTAAATTGCCATGTTTTTCAGCGCCGGGAACCGTTTTCAGCGGTTTCCGGCGTTGTTTTGCGGCATACGAAGGCGGGACAGCACTTCAATTTTGTAGGAATTGTTAATTTTCTAGAAAAGACTTGCAATATTTATAAAAACGTGTAATATAATATTTAAAATCATATTTTAAGATTTCAATTAGCAAATCCAAGGAGCGATCCCATGAAACAACTCTTTTCCCACGCACAGGACCCCATCAGCTGTGAGACCCACGCCCTGGGGGCGGCGGCCTCCTTTGCTGGAGGGCTTCTGTTTCTCCTGCGGGCGGTGTACAGCGGCGCCGGAATGACGGCACTGGCGGCGGCTATGTGCTTTGCGCTGTCCCTGATGGCCCTGTACTTTTCCAGCGCCCTCTATCACTACTATCCCGGCACGGCGGACAGCGGCGGCGTGAAGCGGCTGCTACGGAAGCTGGATCACAGCATGATCTACGTCCTCATCGCCGGCAGCTACACGCCCTTCTGCGCGGTGCTGCTGCCCCAGCCCAAGGGCCTGCGGTTCTGCCTCGGCATCTGGTGCGTGGCGGTGGCGGGCGTGCTGATGAAGGTCTTCTGGCTGAACGCCCCCAGAGTGCTGTCCACGGCCATATACCTCATCATGGGCTGGTCGGTGCTGTTCATCTTTCCGGATTTCCTCCGGGTGGGGCAGCCCTGTGTGACGCTGGTGGCGCTGGGGGGACTGTGTTATTCCGTGGGGGCGGTGTTCTACGCCGTCAAGCGGCCCAATCTCAGCCCGGACTGGACCTTCCACGAGCTGTTCCATCTGCTGATCCTGGCCGGATCGCTGTTCCACTATCTGGCCGTGTTCTTCTGTGTATTGTGAGGTGGCAAGTATGAATCCCATGACTGCGGACACCTCTGCCTGCGCGGCGGCCCGGCTCCGAGCGGTGCGCCGTGCCCGGACCCGCGCACTGAACGAGCCGCCCCGGCTGACGGTGCCGGAGGAGATCGTCAACGCCGTCACCCATGGCGTGGGTGCCGCTCTGGCGGTGGCGGTCTTCGTCCTGCTGCTGTTGAAGTCGGAGACGACGCTGGAGATTATCGCCTCCTGCTTCTACGGCATCAGCATGATGCTGATGATGCTGATGAGCTGCCTGTACCACGCCTTTCCCGCCGGTTCCACGGTGAAGCGCATCTGGCGGCGGTTTGACTACGCTTCCATCTACCTGCTGATCGGCGGCACCTTCGCCCCCATTCTGCTGGTGTATCTGGGAAACACGCTGGGCATCACCCTTTTCTGCATTCAGTGGGGCGTGATCCTGTCCGGCGTCACCCTCATCGCCGTGTTCGGACCGGGGAAGTGGCGGCCCCTGCACTTCACGCTGTACTTCCTCATCGGCTGGAGCGGCCTGCTGTTCCTGCCGGACTTCTACCGCAACGCCCGGACGCTGCTGTGGTTCATTCTGGCGGGCGGACTGGTGTACACCCTGGGGATGATCCCCTTTGCCCGGAACCGGAAGTGGAATCACTGCGTCTGGCACGTGCTGGTGCTGGCCGCCGCAGCCATCCACTGGCTGGGCATCTACGGACTGATCTACTGAGAGCTTTCACGCATAAAGACAGCCTGAGACGGCTGAGATCAGCCGTCTTTTTGTCTGTCAGTCCGAACCTTCCGCCGCAGAAAAGGGAGGGGCCAGGCAGCCGTAGGAAACCGCAGGTTTCCAACGGCCCCGCGCCTTTCGCCGGAAGCGAAAGGCGCCAAGGAAAAGGGCCAGGAAAAACCTGGGTTTTTCCGGTTCTTTTGCCCAAAGGGCAAAAGAATATGCCGGAATCATTTTTCCGGCGGCGTGTACGTCGGAAAAATACCTTGACTCCAGCCGCCTTGGGCGGCGACGCCAGTGACCGATGTCACTGGCGAGGGGGAATCTAAAGGGGGGACGCAAGTCCCCCCTTTACGTCATTTCGTTCCGAAGATCCGGTCGCCGGCGTCGCCCAGGCCCGGCACGATATAGCCGTGCTCGTTCAGGTGATCGTCCAGCGCGCCGCAGTAGATGTCCACGTCCGGATGGTTCTTCTGGATGCACTCCACGCCGTCGGGCGCCGCCACCAGGACCATCAGCTTGATGTGCTTGCAGCCCCGCTTCTTCATCTCGTCGATGGCGGCGGAGGCGCTGCCGCCGGTGGCCAGCATGGGATCCACGATGAGGATGTCCCGCTCTGCGATGTCCTTGGGCATCTTGCAGAAGTACACGTGGGGCTCCAGGGTCTCCTCGTCACGGTACATGCCGATGTGGCCCACGCGGGCGGAGGGCACCATCCGCAGCACGCCGTCCACCAGGCCCAGACCGGCCCGGAGGATGGGCACCACGGCGAACTTCTTGCCCTTCAGGGTGGGGGCGGTGGTGGTGCAGATGGGGGTCTCCACCAGCTTGGTGGTCATGGGAAGGTCGCGGGTGGCCTCGTAGGTCAGGAGCATTCCGATCTCGGAGACCAGTTCACGGAAATCCTTGACGCTGGTGCTCTTGTCCCGCATGATGGTCAGCTTGTGGGCAACCAGGGGGTGATCGACGATGTGCAGTGTACCGCTCATAGTGTGTGAACTCCTTTATATATAGATTTGGGGTCAGTTCGCCTTGTTTGCCATGCGCTCTTTCAGGGTCTGGGCCGACACCGCCCGGAGATAGACCGGCAGCAGCTCCTGAGCCGTGCCGCCGCCTCCCGACCGGAGGATGTCCTCGGCGGCCAGGGCCACGCCCACGGCGTTCTGCTGGACCAGATGGGGCACCGCCAGGGCGCAGGGGATGCCGTGCTCCGTCAGATAGTCCCGGCACAGGACAGCGCCGTCGCCGGCCACGGTCTTGGGTTCATCGGACCCGGCCAGCTCCGCCGCCAGATCCGCCAGGGCGATGGGCCTGTCCGGCGTTAGACGGGTGAGGACGCCGTTTTGGACGCGGAACACGGCGTTGTAGATCTGCTGGTGCCGGGCGTCCATGGCGCAGAGAATGAGACCGTCGGGTGCCGCCGCGTTCCGGGCCATGGCCTCCAGAGTGGAGACGCCCACGGCGGGGAGACCCGCGGCGAAGGCCAGTCCCTTGGCGGCGGCCACGCCGATGCGGATGCCGGTGAAGGAGCCGGGGCCGTTGGCCACGGCGATGGCCCCGCAGTCCTGCATGGTGAGTCCGGCGTTTTTCAGCATATCCTCCACCATGGGCATCAGGGTGCGGCTGTGGGTCAGGCCGGTGCACTGGAAGGCGGAGGCGATGACCTGGCCGTCCTCCGTCACGGCGGCGGAGCAGGCCCGGGCAGAGGTCTCCAGAGCCAGAATTTTCACGGCTGCGCGCCTCCTTCCACGGTGATGAGCCGCCAGCCGTCGTGTTCCGGATAGCGGGCGATGGTCACAAAGAGGGTGTCCTCCGGCAGGGCGTCGTCCACCCGCTCACTCCACTCCACGGCGCACACGCCGCCCCGGCCCAGATAGTCCTCCCAGCCGATGTCGAACAGGGCGTCGGAGTCCTCCAGACGGTACATATCAAAGTGAAACAGCGGGAGCCGTCCGCCCTCGTACTCGTTGACGATGGTGAACGTGGGACTGGTGACCCGGCCGGTGTAGCCCAGTCCCCGGGCCAGTCCCCGGGTGAAGGCGGTCTTGCCCATGCCCAGGTCGCCCCGGTAGGCCAGGACGGCACCGGGGGACAGGGAGCGGCCCAGCGCCTCGCCGGCGGCCTCCGTCTCCAGTTCGCTGTGGGAGAGATATTCCATAAGTTCGGGCCTCCTTCTGCGGGGCGTGGACGTGCGCTCCGCATTTCCGAAACAGTATATCACAAACATCTCCACTTGTAAAAACAAAATTACAGCGTTTACACCGGAATGCAACTGTGTTATAATCATACAGCTTCAAAAACGGCGGCCTGAGCCGCCGGAAGCCTGCAATTTTGTACCGGACAGCCGTTTTCGGCGGTGCTGTCCGGATCTCATCGCCGGAGGAGCGGCCCCTTGAAAGAGGGCGGACTTCTGCTCTGCTTCTCCGGACGATATACGGCGAAACGGAGAATCTCATGGTTGCACGTCTGAAAAACACGCTTCTGGAATTTTTGCAGCAGGCGGATCTGGTGCTGCTGGGCCTGTGCGTGGCTGCCAGCCTGTACGGCATGGTGCTCATCGCCAGCGCCACCCACTATCTGGGGACTGCCAAGATGGCCCGCTATCTGGGCGTCCAGGGGGCCGGCATGCTGCTGGGCATCGCCGCCTATATCTTCCTGTCCATGGTGGACGTGGAGGACCTGGTGCGGAAGTGGAAATGGATCGCCGTCTTCAACGTGGTGTTTATCTGCCTGCTGCGGACGCCTCTGGGCATCAGCGGCAACACCGGCAACCGGGCGTGGCTGGCCATCCCCGGCATCCCCTTCAACATTCAGCCGGCGGAGGTGGTGAAGATCACCTTTATCCTGCTGCTGGCCAAGCAGATCGAGTGGACATGGCAGGAGCGGCGGGAGCTGCGGAGCCTCCGGGCCGTGCTGCCGCCCACGGTACACCTGCTGTTCATGGTGGGCCTCATCTACGTGGTGTCCAGCGACATGGGCAGCGCCCTGGTATATGTCTTCATCTTTGCCTGCATGATGCTGGCGGCGGGCATCAGCTGGCGGTGGTTCGCCATCGGCGGCGTACTGGGCGGCGGGGGGATCTTCGCCATCTACAAGCTGGGGAAGATCCCGTCCTACATGGTGGACCGGTTCCGGACGCTGTTCGACCACGACTACCAGCCCCTGGGCGTGGGCTGGCACCAGAACCGCAGCCTGCTGGCCCTGGGCTCCGGACGGCTGTTTGGACAGGGACTGTTTAACGGCACCCAGACCCAGAGCCGGGATCCCAGCTCCCTGCCGGAGCGGCGGACCGACTTCATCTTCTCCGTGGCGGGGGAGGAGTTGGGCTTCGTGGGCTGTCTGGCCATCATTCTGCTGCTGACGGCCATCATCTTCCGCTGTCTCATGGTGGCCCGCCGGGCCAGATCCCCCTACGCCAACTACGTGTGCGTGGGCATCACGTCCATCCTGATCTTCCAGACCATCGAGAACATCGGCATGTGCCTGTTTGTCATGCCGGTCATCGGCCTGACGCTGCCGTTTTTCAGTTACGGCGGCTCCTCCATCGTGACGCTGTACGCCGCCATGGGCATCGTCTCCGGCATCAAGAAGCGGGCCGTCCCCACGCGGCGGTACTACCGCATCGGATAAAAGAGCATCGGAATAAAAAGGAAGCGCCCCGCGGGGCGCTTCCTTTTTTCACCGGCCAATCGTAAACAAATTTCAAATACTGCCTGCCGTTTCTTTACAAGGCTGGAAAAATGCTCTAAAATAAGGAAACCGGCCATCCAATGCGTTTTTTCGGCCCACAGCCCTGTTTAACATGCGGGAGACCGGCATATATTAAAATGATCAGACTGCTTTGCGGAAAGGATGCGATCCTCATGAAGGATATGGAAGAAAAGTTTCAGGAATACGCCCAGCTGCTCATCGACATCGGACTGAACGTGCAGAAGGGGCAGACGCTGGTGATCTCCTCCCCGGTGGAGTGCGCCTGGTTCGCCCGGCTCTGTGCCGAAAAGGCCTATGACCGGGGCTGCCGGGAGGTGGTGATGAACTGGCACGACGACGCCATGGCCCGGATGAAGTATCTGAAGGCCGACGGTGCCATCTTCGACGAGGTGCCCCTGTGGCGGCGGCACTTCTTCAACGACTACGCTTTGGAGGGGGCGGCCTATCTGGCCATCTCCGCCTCGGACCCGGAGAATTTCAAAGGCGTGGCGCCGGACCGCATCGTCCGGGCCCAGCAGGCCAGCGGCAAGGCCTTGAAGGACTTTGACCGGCTCCAGATGTGCGGCGGCTTCCCCTGGTGCATCGCGTCCATCCCCATCCCGTCCTGGGCCAGGGTGGTCTTCCCGGACTGCCCGGAGGACGAGGCCATGGAGAAGCTGTGGGACGCCATCTTTGCCGCCGTCCGTATCTCCGGCGACGGCAAGTGCGTGGAGAAGTGGGAGAAGCACCTGGTCACCCTCCATCAGCGGATGGAGAAGCTGAACGAACTGAACTTCAAGTCCCTGCACTACACCAACTCCCTGGGCACGGACCTGACGGTGGAGCTGCCGGAGGGCCACATCTGGGAGGCGGGCAACGACGTCACCCTGTCCGGCCAGGAGTATATCGCCAATATCCCCACGGAGGAGCTGTTCACCTCGCCCCTGAAGACCGGCGTCAACGGCGTGGTGTACTCCGCCGTGCCCCTGGTGAACGACGGCAACATCATCGACAAGTTCCACTTCGTGGTGAAAGACGGCAAAATCGTGGAGGCCCACGCGGAGAGGGGCGAGGAGGCACTGAAGGCCGCCATCTCCGTGGACGAGGGGGCCAGTTACTTCGGTGAGGTGGCCCTGGTGCCCTACGACTCCCCCATCTCCAACCAGAAGATCCTGTACTACAACACCCTGTTTGACGAGAACGCCGCCTGCCACATCGCCTTCGGCGAGGCATATCCCTGCCTGAAGGGCGGCCAGCAGATGACCAAGGAGGAGCTGAAAGCCCACGGCCTCAACGACTCCATCACCCACGTGGACTTCATGGTGGGTACGGCGGACCTGTCCATCGTGGGCACCACCCATGACGGCCGGGAGATCCCCGTGTTCGTGGACGGCAACTTCGCCATCTGAGTTCCGGCACGGCACGAAAGAAAGAGAGCGATTCCAATGGCTTACGAACTGAGGACCACCGACGCGGACGTCCTGATCTGCGAGGGCGCGGCGGTGGTGGGGGACGTGACGCTGGGAAAGGGCGTCAGCGTCTGGTACAACGCCGCCATCCGGGGCGACCAGGGCCCCATTGTGGTGGGAGAGGACACCAACATCCAGGAGTGCGCCGTGCTCCATGAGACGTCCACCATCGGAAAGGGCTGCACCATCGGACACGGGGCGGTGGTCCACGGCTGCACCGTGGGGGACAACACCCTCATCGGCATGGGGGCCATCGTCCTCACCGGCGCCCGGATCGGCAATAACTGCCTGGTGGGCGCGGGGGCGCTGGTCACCGGCAAAATGGACGTTCCCGACGGCTCCCTGGTGCTGGGAAACCCGGCGAAGGTGATCCGTCCGCTGACGGCGGCGGAGATCGCGGAAAACGTGGCCTCCAGAGACGAGTATCTGGACATGGCCCGCCGCTGCCGGGCGGGGCGCGTCTGATTCCACAAAAGAAGCCGCCGGGACGGGAACTCTTTCGGTGGTTTGCCACTTGCAACGGCGGCGGAGTCTGCTATACTGGCTTCCTGAATCAAAAGCAAACGATTTTCTGCACATAAAGGAGCCGGTATTCCATGACTTTGAAGCCTTCCGTCCAGACCCGCCGGGTCTTCCGCCTGTCCCTGCCCATCTTCGCGGAGCTGCTGTTGCAGCTTCTGGTGGGCAATGTGGACCAGTTCATGATCTCCCGCTTCGGTTCCGCCGCCGTGGCCTCCATCGGCAACGGCAATCAGGTGATGAATGTGGTCATCATCGTGCTGGAGACCATGAGCGCCGCCACCACCATCCTGCTGACCCAGCACATCGGCGCCGGGCAGACGGGGGAGAAGTGCGACGAGATCGCCACGGTGGGCGTGGCCGTCAGCGCGCTGTTCAGTCTGCTGATGGGCCTGATCCTGCTGCTGGCGCCCCATGTGGTGTTCGGCCTGCTGCGGACGCCGGAGGAGTCCCTGGCCGGCGCCTGCCTGTACACCCGCATCGTGGGCGGTGCGGTGTTGATCCAGGGGCTGTACATCGAACTGTGCGCCGTACTGCGGAGTTATACGCTGCTGAGAGAGGTGGTCACCGCCAGTGTGGTGATGAACCTGCTGAACGTGGCGGGCAACGCCGTCCTCATCAACGGCTGGCTGGGCTTTCCGCAGATGGGCGTCACCGGCGCCGCCGTGTCCACCTGCTTCAGCAAGGCGGTGGGACTGGCGCTGGTGATCCGGATGCTGCGGCGGAAATGCGCTGTCCGGTTCTCCCTGAAGCACCTGAGGCCCTTTCCGTGGGCCACCTGCCGGAAGCTGCTGGCCATCGCCATGCCCTCCGGCGGAGAGTCCCTGTCCTACAATGTCTCGCAGATCTTTATCCTGCGCTTTATCAATCTCATGGGCACCGCGGTCATCGCCACCAAGGTCTACGCCAGCATGCTGGCCAACGTGGCCTATGTATACTCCATCGCCGTGGCCCAGGCCACCCAGATCATTCTGGGCTATCTCATGGGTGCACGGAAGACGGAGGAGGTGAGCCGCCGCGTGTGGTCCACCCTCCGCATCGCCCTGACGGTATCGGAGCTGCTGACGCTGCTGATCCTGATCTTCTGCGACCCCATCTACAGCCTCTTTACCGCCGACCCTGTCATTCATGAGTTGGGCCGGAAGGTGGTCATGGTGGAGTTTCTGCTGGAGATTGGCCGGTCCGTGAACATCGTCATGGTCCGATGCCTCACCACCGCCGGAGACGTGTGGTATCCGGTATGCGTGGGCGTGTTCAGCATGTGGCTGGTGTCGGTACTGGGCAGTTGGCTGCTGGGCCACGCGGTGGGCTGGGGCCTTGTGGGCATCTGGATCGCCATGGCCTGCGACGAGTGCCTGCGGGGAGTGCTGTTTACCATCCGGTTCCGGAAGGGCGTGTGGAAGCGGAAGCGGCTGGTGGACGAGTAAACCTTTTGGAAAGGAAATGAAGTCATTCGATGGAATGGAATAAACAGACGGTCAAAAGTCTTCTGCTGGTGGTCTGCGGCGGCGTGGCGTTCTACTGCGCCCTTCAGCACCTGGGCACCGTGTTGGGCGCCGTGGGCTGGCTGCTGGGCATTCTTTCGCCGTTCCTGCTGGGCTGCGCCATCGCCTTTGTGCTGAACGTCCCCATGCGGGCCATTGAGCGGCACCTGTATTCCGGCGTCAGGAAGGGCGGGAAGCTGCGCCGTCCTTTGGCGCTGGTGCTGACGCTGGTAGGGCTGCTGGGCGTACTGAGCCTGGCCTGCGGCGTCATCGGCCCCGGCATCCGGGAGGCCCTGCGCTCTATCGGCGGACAGCTTCCCACCGCATTGGACCGGTTCGAGACATGGCTCCTCCAGCTGGAGGCCTGGCTGCCCTATGCGAAGGATCTGGTGGCCGGCTGGGAGCTGGATTGGAGCTCCCTGTCCCAGAAGGCCATCGGCCTGGCCCAGAACTGGGGCACCGCTCTGGTGTCCTCCGGCGGCGGACTGATCGGCGGCGTGGTCAGCGGCCTCAGCACCTTTGTCATCGGCCTGATCTTCTCCTTCTACATCCTGCTCCAGAAAGAGAAACTGGCCCGACAGGGACGTCAGTGCCTGTACGCCCTGCTGCCGGAGCGGGCGGCGGACCGGACACTGGAGGTCCTGCGTCTGACAGACCGCACCTTCTCCGGCTTTCTGTCCGGCCAGTGCCTGGAGGCCTGTATCCTGGGGACCCTGTTCGTGGTGGCCATGAGCCTGTTCCGGATGCCCTACGCCCTCCTGGTAGGCGTTCTCATCGCTCTGACGGCTCTGATCCCCATTGTGGGCGCCTTCATCGGCTGCGCCGTGGGCGCGCTGCTCATCGCCATCAGCGACCCCCGGCAGGCGCTGGTATTCGTCATCCTGTTCCTGGTGCTCCAGCAGATCGAGGGGAATCTGATCTATCCCCATGTGGTGGGCTCCTCCGTAGGTCTGCCCTCCATCTGGGTATTGGCCGCCGTCACTCTGGGCGGCAAGCTCATGGGCATCGCCGGGATGCTGTTCTTCATCCCCCTGTGCTCCGTCCTGTACGCCCTGTTCCGCCAGTTCGTCATCCGGCGGCTGCGGCAGCGGCATGTGGATCCGAAAAAGTGGAAGGGCCCCGCGGCATAGCGGGGCGACCGCACAGAATGCCCTGCCGGTGTGGAACACGCTCCATGCCGACAGGGTATTTTCCTTTGCAGATCATGTTTGCAAACGGATCAAAGACTCTGGGATGGGCCAGGCACAGCCCTGTTCCCCGAAGGGCAGGGAGAAGGTGGGGACGCCCTCTGCCCAGGGGGCGATGGCGTACATCTGCCAGAAAAACTGAAGGCCCTCCGGCGTGACATAGTAGTTCTCCCGGTTGAAATTCCTGCGCAGCTCCTGCCGCCACTTCTCGTGATAGCGGGCCATGCCCGCCGCCTCCTGCCGCCGGATTTCCGCCTCCGCCGTCTGGCACAGCAGCTTCCGCACCGGCGTCCGCCGGGGGAAGAAGTCGCCCAAGGGAATGGGATAGCCGGTGCGCAGATCCCAGGTATCCCCCCTGCGGAGGATCTCCGTGCGGCCGCCCAGACACTCCCGGGTGTCAGTATGGAGGCTCCAGATACCTTTTTCCGAGCAGGTGACGCGATAGGTCAGCGACGCCGTGCAGCAGGGGAGGGGGGCGCTGTCCGCCAGGGCCTGCCGGTATTCCGCGGCGGCCTTGGGAAACAGCCAGTTCTCGCAGTAACGGAAATAGGACCGGGCCTGCAGCTGGTAGAAGCGGTCGATGCGCCTGCCCACCCGGCCGTTCCGCTCGATGGGACGGGGGAGGGATACCGTGGCCTTCAGCACGGGAATGTCCTCCGCCGTCCACTCCCGCTCCGCCGTGAATTCCTCGGTCTCCAGGGCCAGCAAACGGTCCTCCATGGGACAGCCACCTCCGCAAAATCGTTCTGTCTCAGCCTATGCGGAGACCGGGAAAGGGTGCGGGAAAAACTTTGCGCAAAAACTACGCTTCCTCTTTACTTTCACGCTCTACAATGTTAAAATGGATTGATCAAAAGGATCTTGACATTTAAGGAGTATGTGACATGGTGAAGATCGGCAAGAAAGAGAAGAACGGCGAACTCTATAAAGCCATTCTGATGCTGAAGGACGAGAAGGAGTGCTACGACTTCTTCCAGGACCTGTGCACGGTTTCGGAACTGCGTTCCATGGAGCAGCGGTTTGAGGTGGCGTCCCTGCTGGATCAGGGGCTGATCTACAATGATATTCTGGAGCGCACCGGCGCGTCCAGCGCCACCATCAGCCGGGTGAACCGCTCCCTGAGTTATGGCACCGGCGCCTATGCCAAGATTTTCGCACGCCGGAAGGGCCAGGAGGAACCGAAGGAGCAATGAGCAGTTACGAGGCGCTGGCCGGCGCGTATGACGTTCTGACCCAGGATGTACAATATCGCCGCCGGGCAGACTATCTGGACCGGCAGCTGCGGAAGAGCGGCGTCCCGGTGCGGACGGTGCTGGATCTGGGCTGCGGCACCGGGTCCATCGCCTGCCTGCTGGCGGAGAGGGGCTACGCTGTCACCGCCGCCGACGGCTCTGTGGAGATGCTGACGGAGGCGGCCCGGAAGATCGCGGCGCTGGATCTGGAGAAGCCGCCCTTCCTACTGCACCAGTCCATGTCCCGGCTGCGCCTGATGGGACAGGTGGACGCCGCGGTGTCCACGCTGGACGCCCTGAACTATCTGACCCGGCCGTCGGAACTGCAGGAGACCTTCCGCCGCGTGGCGAAATACCTGCGGCCTGGCGGACTGTTTCTGTTTGATGTGAACACGCCCTATAAGCTCCGCCGGATGGACGGCCAGATCTGGCTGGACGAGACGGAGGACGTCTACTGCGTCTGGCGGACGGAGTTCTCCCGGCGGACCCGGATCTGCACCTACTGGGTGGATCTGTTCCGCCGCAATGACGATGACACCTGGGATCGGAGCGTTGAGGAGCATCGGGAGCGGGCCTGGGAGGAGGACGAGCTGCGTCAGTGGCTGGCGGACGCCGGCTTTGATCAGGTGCGCCTGACAGGCGACATGACGGGCCGTCCGCCGAAGCCGGAGGAGGACCGCTGGATCTTCCATTGCCGGAAGGCCGCTGAGACGTGAGCCGTCCGGCGGCTTCGCGGCGGTATTTGAACGATGAACAAAAGGAGCATTTTCATATGAGCGATCAACTGGTACGGGCCATCACCGCCGACGGCATGGTGAAGGCCACGGCAGTCTCCACCAAATATCTGACAGAGCGGGCGCGGCAGATCCATCAGACGCTGCCGGTGGCCACGGCGGCTTTGGGCCGTCTGCTGGCGGCGTCCTCCATGCTGGGCAACGCCCTGAAGGACACCGGCAGCAGCGTGACCCTTCAGGTGAAGGGCGGCGGCCCCCTGGGGACCATTCTGGCCGTCTCCGACAATGAGGGCAACGTCCGGGGCACGGTGGACGATCCGGCGGTAGACCTCCCCCTGCGGGAGGACGGCAAGCTGAACGTGGGCGCCGCCGTGGGCACCGACGGCACCCTGACCGTCATCCGGGACCTGAATATGAAGGATCCCTACGTGGGCACTGTGGCGCTGCTGTCCGGCGAGATCGCCGACGATCTGGCGTCCTACTTTGTGGAGTCGGAGCAGATCCCCTCGGCGGTGGGGCTGGGGGTGCTGGTGGACCGGGACCAGAGCGTCCGTGCCGCCGGCGGCTATCTGATCCAGCTGCTGCCCGGCGCGGGGGAGGACGTCATCGGCAAGGTGGAGGGCGGCGTGCTGGCCGCCGGAAGCGTGACGAACCTCCTGGACGGGAACGACAATCCCGAGGCCATGCTGCGGAAGCTGCTGTCCGACTTTGAGGTGGAGATTCTGGAAAAAACTCCCATTGAGTACCGCTGCACATGCAGCCGGGAGCGGATGGCCCGCGCCCTCATCAGCATGGGTCCCGACGAGCTGCAAAGTCTGATCGACGAGCAGGGACAGGCAGATCTCACCTGCCGCTTTTGTGACAGAAAACAGCATTTTTCCAGAGAAGACCTGGAAGAAATGATGGCAAAAATGCGGAAAAACAAAAAATAAAAAAATTCAAAAAAACGGTTGACAAATGGGGGCCCGGTGAGTATAATAACTTTTGTCGTCTGACGGAAGTGGTCATCCGGGAGCATAGCTCAGCTGGTTAGAGCACCTGCCTTACAAGCAGGGGGTCACTGGTTCGAGTCCAGTTGTTCCCACCACTCAATGCGTCGGATGAAGGAAAATGGCCCGGTAGTTCAGTTGGTTAGAACGCTAGCCTGTCACGCTAGAGGTCGACGGTTCGAGCCCGTTCCGGGTCGCCATTTGCCCAGATAGCTCAGTTGGTAGAGCAGAGGACTGAAAATCCTCGTGTCGCTGGTTCGATTCCGGCTCTGGGCACCATTTGCGGGCATAGCTCATCTGGTAGAGCGCCACCTTGCCAAGGTGGAGGTAGCGAGTTCGAGCCTCGTTGCCCGCTCCATTTGAAAAGATCACACGCCGGTGTGATCTTTTCAAATGGGGAGCATATAATTCATGTGGGCTCTGATCAAGACCGCATTTCTGATAGATCGTTTCCTTGGTGACATAGCCAAGTGGTAAGGCAAGGGTCTGCAAAACCCTGATTCCCCGGTTCAAATCCGGGTGTCACCTCCAGATCAGGAAAAGTCCTAAGGCTTGAAAAGGCCTTAGGACTTTTTCATGTATCCACGCCTCTGGGGACCGGGCGGCAGCGCCCGTTTTCCCTGTTCACCGTGGACAAGCACTCCGAATCACACTATTTCAAGCGCCGGAAGGCGCATGGAGGTTCTCATGGCTGATCTTCGTTCTGAAATCTCCCGGCGGCGGACCTTTGCCATCATTTCCCATCCCGACGCCGGTAAGACGACCCTGACGGAAAAGTTCCTGCTCTACGGCGGCGCCATCGCCCAGGCCGGCGAGGTGAAGGGCAAGCGGGCCCGGGCCGCCACCTCCGACTGGATGGAGATCGAAAAGCAGCGCGGCATCTCCGTCACCTCCTCCGTCATGCAGTTCCAGCACGACGGCTTCTGCATCAACATTCTGGACACGCCGGGTCACCAGGACTTCTCCGAGGACACCTACCGCACCCTCATGGCCGCCGACAGCGCTGTCATGGTCATCGACGGCGCCAAGGGCGTGGAGCCCCAGACCCGGAAGCTGTTCAAGGTCTGTGCCCTGCGGCACATCCCCATCTTCACCTTCATCAACAAGATGGACCGGGAGACCCGGGACCCCCTGGACCTCTGCGAGGAGGTGGAGCGGGAGCTGGGCATCGACACCTATCCCGTCAACTGGCCCATCGGCTGCGGCAAGGAGTTCCAGGGCGTCTACGACCGGGAGAAGAAGCGCATCCTGTTCTTCTCCGGCGAGGGACACGCCAAAAAGGCCGCCGCCACGGAGGTGGATCTGGAGGACCCCGCCGTCAGTGAGATGATCGGCGAGAAGCGTGCCGCCACGCTGCGGGACGACGTGGAGCTGCTGGGCGCCGGACGGGAGTTCGACATGGAGGCCGTGCGGAACGGCACACTGTCTCCGGTGTTCTTCGGTTCCGCACTGACCAACTTCGGCGTGGAGCCCTTCCTGGAGGAGTTCCTGCGGATGACCACGCCGCCGCTGCCCCGTGTGGCGGACACCGGTGAGGTGGACGTGTACAGCCAGGATTTCTCTGCCTTCGTCTTCAAGATCCAGGCCAACATGAACAAGGCCCACCGGGACCGTCTGGCCTTCATGCGCATCTGCTCCGGCCGGTTCCAGCGGGACACGGAGTATTTCCACATGCAGTCCGGCAAGAAGCTGCGGCTGTCCCAGCCCCAGCAGATGATGGCCGCGGAGCGGGAGATCGTGGAGGAGGCCTACGCCGGTGACATCATCGGCGTCTTCGATCCCGGCATCTACTCCCTCGGCGACACCATCACCGTGCCGGGAAAGAAGTTCAAGTTCTCCGGCATCCCCACCTTTGAGCCGGAGCACTTCATGCGGGTGTCCCCCAAGGACACCATGAAGCGCAAGCAGTTTATGAAGGGCACGGAGCAGATCGCCCAGGAGGGCGCCATCCAGATATTCAAGATCCCCGACGCCGGCATGGAGGAGGTCATCGTGGGCGTGGTGGGCACGCTGCAATTCGACGTGTTCCAGTACCGGATGAAAAACGAGTACGGCGTGGAGCTGTATATGACGGGCCTGCCCTACGAGCACCTGCGGCGCATCACCGCCTGCCCCGGCGACCCCAAGGACCTGACCCTCTGCACCGACGCCAAGCTGCTGGAGGACTTCCGGGGCCGGAATCTCATCGCCTTCGGCGGCGAGTGGTCCGTGGGCTTCCTGACGAAGCACAACCCGGGCCTGGAACTCAGCGAGTCCCTGTCCGTATAAAACCTTTCCGACGGCCTGACTGCCGGTCTCGAAGAGACCGGCAGTTTCCGACCTTTATAAGAGGAATGGGAGCGTATCATCATGAATGAAAAAGAAGTTTCGGAGCTCCGCCGCCGTCTGCGGCCGGAGAAGAACAACATCAGCCACGTCTGCGGCTGCTACGTCAACGACCAGCGGGAGATCGTCTCCCTGTTCAGCCAGTCTTTGACCATGATGGCCCAGGAGGAGGCGGAGGCGTATCTGGCGCTGCTGAAGAAGTGCCTCTCCGGCACGTTGGGGAAGAACCTCATCGACATCTCCTTCGCCACCCGGCAGGTGGCGGACGGCGACGAGCACCGTCTCCTGATGGCCCTGCGCTCCACAGAGCTGCGGGACCGGGGCGTGGTGGAGGACTTCTGCCGAAAGATCATCGAGGGACTGGCCTTTGAGGGCAGCTACCTGATCCTGCTGGCCCAGGACGCCTACGACGTGCCCTATCACACCAAGGACGGCGAGCGGCAGGACGACGCCTCCGAGGAGGTCTACACGTATCTGCTGTGCGCCGTGTGCCCGGTGAAGGCCGTGAAGCCCGCCCTGCGTTACGCCAGCGAGGAGCATGTGTTCCGCAGCCGGGACGGCGGCTGGGTGGTGGCGCCGCCGGAGCTGGGCTTCCTGTTCCCGGCCTTCGACCAGCGGGCCACCAACCTGTACAACGCCCTGTACTACTCCAAGGACATTGCCGAGACCCATCAGGACTTTGTGGACGCCGTGTTCCGCACGGAGCTGCCCATGCCGGCGGCGGCCCAGAAGGAGACCTTCCAGTCCCTGCTGGGGGACACGCTGGGGGAGGAGTGCAGCTATCAGGTGGCAAAGGCTGTCCACGACGATCTGTGCAGCCGCATCGAGGCCCAGAAGGAACATAAGGATCTGGAGCCGCTGACGGTCTCCAAGGCGGAGGTCCGGGAGGTGCTGGAGGACTGCGGCGTCTCCGGGGAGCGGGTGGACGCCTTCAGCGAGCGGTTCGACGCCGCCTTCGGCGAGGGCGCGGATCTCAGCCCCCGGAACATCGTGGACGATAAACAGTTCGAGATCAAGACCCCGGACGTCACCGTCCGGGTCAGCCCGGACCGCAGCGACCTGGTGGAGACACGGGTCATTGGCGGCGTCCGGTACATCCTCATCCGGGCGGACGAGGGCGTGGAGGTCAACGGCGTCCCCATCGCCATCGCGGAGAAAAAAGAAGTATTTGCATGAGAAAAGTGCCAGCGGCGATTCGCCGCTGGCACTTTTCCCGTTGTATGCGCAGAGAAGGGGAGAGGCCTTACGGCCCGGTGCCGACGCCGTCGCAGCGCCAGCCCTGTTCCGTCAGGTACATGGGGCCGATCCGGTTGTACATAAAGGCCCCTTCCGGCGCCTCGCCGTACTGACCGGCGTAGTCGCCGGTGTTGCCCGCCATACTGTACATCAGGGCGGTCTGGTTGGCGGGGACGAAGACGGTGTCGTACTCAAAGTAGAACCGCTCTCTGCCCACCGTGTTCTCGGGATAGGCAGTCTCCGGGATCCTCTCCGCCTCCCTTGCGACGCTCCGGACATAGCTGTAGGCGCAGCCGCTGCCCTGGGTCACCTGAAAGCGGACGGCGTTACGGGCGTCCACCCAGGCCTGGGCGATCTCCTGATGGCTCTGCCCCTGGTCCGGGATGACGATACCGCCGGTGAGGGCGGCCCACTCCGCCTCGTCGAACCAGAGCCGGAGATAGGCGAAGACGCTGACGTCAAACACATCGTTCTCCTGCTCCGCCCGGGCGGACAGGAGCGTCCGGACGCCGTGGATGGTGCAGAGAACGGTGTCGCTGCCATCCCAGCACTGGATGGACGCACCGCCGTCAGGGGAGGAGACCGTCAGAAAGGACGCCCCGGCGCCGACGGGCAGATCCGTGTCCCCGGAAACGCTCCACTGGAAGCCGGAGCCGAAGCCGAGAGCGCGGTTGGGGCCGTTGCCCCTGTCAGCGTCCACGGTGTACGTCCCGCCCTGATTCCGCCCCTGTTCGCTGTCCGCCGTGGTTAGGGACAGCGTCACCTGTCCGGAGGCCACCACGGCGTCCATGACCTCCTGGGCCAGATCGCCCGGGGTCTGGCCGGTCTCGCTGCTGTAGATGTCCTTCAGCCGCGCGTAGGCCGCAAGACCCTCCTCCGTCAGACCGTTCTGGTTCCAGTGCAGGGCCTCCATGGGATCGTCGATGAGGTAGGCCATGCCGGAACCGGCGGTGTTCCGGTAGGACACCAGCGTCCGAAGGGCCTTCACCTGCTCCTGGGCGTCGGACTTGCCCAGCTCATTGAGGAACCAGGTGCCCCGGTCATAGAACATCAGGGCCAGGAACTCCGGATTGATCTCGGAGAACCGAAGGGCGCCGGCGGCTGCCAGCGTCTCCGCCACACCGGCGGAGAACATGGGGGCGTCCCAGCTCACCACGGGGTCGATGCAGCTTTTCAGCAGAGCGCGGCCGCCATCTTTGTCCGTCAGGAACACCAGATAACAGTCCTCGTCATAGAAGCCGCCTACCCAGTTGTCCTCATCCATGTTCATGCCGCCGGCCAGCAGCACCTTCTCCGGCGTGGCGGTGTGCAGCTCATAGCCCAGGGAATACACCTCCGCCTGCACCTCGGGCCTCTGGCTGCTGATGCTCCGGACGGGGAGATATTCCAGGGCGGTGATGCGCCAGTCGTCCCACTCCGCCGGTTCGCCGGTGTCCCGCCATTCGCTATCGATGTAGCTCTGTCTGCCGGAGTGGCTCTGCCACCAGGCCAGTTTCTCCTGGACGTGGGCTTTGGCGGCGTCCACGGCGTAGTCCGGCCCGGAGACGCCCTCCAGCATGTGGTCCGTGGTCTGCCGCTGGTCCTTGTAGAGTAGGAGACGTTCTCCATCAAAGTACAGATAGCGCAGGAAATAGGGCTGCGAGCTGTCCGGCCAATCCAGCTGCTTCAGGAAGCCCCGGAACACCAGACGGTGGTTCTCCGTGTCCGGATAGCTGTAGTCCCACCAGTCCAGCCGGGGCCACGCATCCGATACCAGCGCCCGCAGATTGGCCTGATGGACCTGTCCGTCCCGCAGGAAGTACAGGAAGGGGCCTTCCTCACCCTCCTCCGGGGCAATGGGATCCCACAGCAGCTCCTGCTGGCCGTCGCCGTCCCAGTCCATTGAGGTGACGGTGCCGGTGTTCTGGAACAGCAGGCGCAGGGAGGGCCGGAGCGGGTTGCTGTCGTTCTCCTCCAGAGCGTAGTATTCCGTCGTCCGGGTCCCCATCATGGTCTGATAGGAGACGGCGAAGCCGTCGCAGCCCAGTACGCTGGTGAAAGGCTCAATGGACAGCGCCTCCGGCCGGATGTCATCGTCGATGATTTGGAACCGCAGGGCGTTCCAGGGATAACGGCTGTTCAGGGACGGCATACCCAGCGCCGCGTAGGTGTTCCCGTCGGTGGAGGTGTAGAAACAGACGGAGTACAGTCCGGACAGGTACTGGGATTTCAGCATCTCCGCGCAGTCTCCGGAACTCTGGGTGATTTCCACTTCAGGGGTGTTCAGCGCCGGCGCGCCGTACAGCGGGATAGTCAGCTCCGGCTCCCAGTCGGGGTAGACGGTGGAGGAGACGGTAACAGCTTCCGGCGGCGGGTCGCGGAGCAGGTTGGAGTCGAAGTAATAGGGGAAGCCGTCCACGGACTCGCCGGGATACTCCCGCAGGGTGACGCACTTCCAGCCAGTGAAGTCGAAGTCCGTGTCGTCGTAGTACAGCCGCACCAGATCTCCCTGGCGCACACCCAAGGAGAACACGACGCCGCCCCGGGCGTTGGTGTCGCCGTGGAAAGCGTAGTAGGCGTCGTAGTCCGCCAGATAGTGGAAGGCGCCCATGCCCAGCGCCTGGGTCTGCTCCAGAGTCAGGCCGGTATATTGTTTCAGAACGGCGTCCACATCCCCGGCGGGCAGCTTGATGAGATCCAGACCCGGGTCCTCTCCGCCGCAGAAGGTGTCCACCACCTGCTGCCGCTCCTCCTCGCCCATGGCCCCGGGCAGACCGGTGCCGTTGTAAAACAGCTGGGCCATGTCGATGTCCTCAGGCCGCTCGTAGACGGAACTCAAAAACTGGCTGCGGATGCTGTGATAGGGTCCG
Source organism: Dysosmobacter sp. (assembly GCA_022778785.1). Taxonomy (GTDB): domain Bacteria; phylum Bacillota; class Clostridia; order Oscillospirales; family Oscillospiraceae; genus Oscillibacter. The sequence continues at coordinate 27,168 of JALFSO010000084.1, forward strand.
GAGAAGTCCTGGCTGAACTGCTCCAGCTCCTCCGCCGTCAGAAGAACGGCCTCCGCGGCGGCTTCCCCGCTTTTGGCTCCGGTGAAGGTGGCCACACAGGCCAGCGCCGCCAGCGCCAGCACCAGAAACAGCGCCGCCGACACGGTCCGCCGGTTCTCCGCGATGCGGGTAATGCGGTCCTTCAGCTGCCGCTTTCCGGCGGTCATGGTGGTGGCGGACAGCAGGGGATCGGCGGGAGTCCGGCGCACCGGCACCAGGGCCAGCAGCGTCCGGCCGTAGGGGATGCGCTCCGCCTCACCCAGCCGCCGGAGAGCGCCCTCATCGCAGGCCAGCTCACAGTCCGTCCGGGAGACCAGCGCCGCCGCCCACACCAGCGGGTCGAACCAGTAGACCGTCAGGCACAGGCACCGCAGCAGGGACCACAGCGAATCCAGATGGCGGGCGTGGGTGGTCTCATGGGCGATGACGTGCCGCAGGCTGTCCGGAGACGCCAGGGCGGCGGGGGTCAGATAGATGGCAGGGCGGAACAGGCCAAACAGGCAGGGGGAGGGCAGTCCGTTCTCCACCAGATAGACGGAATATCTGCAATTTTCAACACTGTAAGGCGCTCTTGCTTGACGGATCTTCCGCCAGAACCGCAGGTTGGAGACCAGAAACCAGCAGGCCATGACGGCCATGCCGCCGCACCAGACGCACCGGAGGGCTTCCACGCCGGTGATCCAGCCGGCATAGACCGTGGCGGTCTCTCCGCCGTCATCCACCACCATGACTCCCATGGAGGTGGGCGCCATCTCATAGCCGGGCTGTAGCTTCGGATTCCGGCGGCTCTCCTCCGGCAGGTCCACCTGTCCGGTGGGGAGGACGTAGACCTTCCGCTGTTCCAGCTGCCGGGAGACGGTCGCTGCCGCCGGTTCCGCCGCCGTCAGCACATTGTGCTGCAATGCGGGCAGACTCACCGGCGCCAGCAGCCGCAGCAGCACCAGTCCCCACAGGGCGTACTGCACCCGCCGGGAGATGGTCTTCCGGAACACCGCCCGCAGCGCCAGGATCGCCAGGATCAGCACCGAGGAGGTGATGAGAACGTCTTTCACGACTTGTCGCCTCCCGCCTTGTCCAGAATGGCGGACAGCTCCGCGATATCCGCCTCCGACAGCGCCCGGCTGTCCACCATGGCGCTCATCATCAGGCCCAGACTGCCGCCGTAGACCTTGTCCAGAAAGTTCTTTGTCTCCTCCCGGGCCGTCTCCGCCTGGGAGATGACGGGGAAGTACCGCTTGGCCCGTCCGCCCTCCTCATGCCGGACGGATCCCTTGGCCTCCAGCCGGGACAGCATGGTGATGACGGTGTTCTTGGACCAGCCGGTGTCCTCCCGGGCCGCCGCCGTCAGCTCCATAATGGTCCGTGGAGACTGCTCCCACAGCAGATTCATCAGCTTCCACTCCGCGTCGGACAGATTCACTTTCATAGCCAGCACCTCGTTTGAAGAATATGGTATACATTTGTCTACCATGACCATATCAGAAAGGTAGACATTTGTCAACCTGAAAATGGTTACAAAAAATGACGGAACGGGAGCTCCGTTCCGTCATGGGCGCTGTTTGGCATTTTCAGCTGTACAGTAGCCAGAAATAGATGTACGCGGGGATGACCGCCGCCAGCGTAAAGGGGATGCCGATACGGACGAAGTCCCGGGTCCTGACCTCGTAGCCCGCTTTGCGGAGGATACCGATGCCTGCGATATTGGCCGATGCCCCGATGGGGGTGCAGTTTCCGCCGAGGGTGGCACCGGACAGCAGTCCGAAGTACAGCAGGGCCGGCGGGCTGCCCAGCGCCCCCGCCAGTCCGGTGATCACGGGAAGCATGGTGGCCACATAGGGGATGTTGTCGATGAAGGCGGACAACAGAACGGAGGCCCAGACGATGACGGTATAGAGCAGAAAGACGTTCCCGCCGCCCAGCTTTGCCAGAAGCGCCGCCGCCGCGTCGATGACGCCCATGTGGGTGATGCCGCCGATGACCAGAAACAGCCCGAACAGCAGTCCGATGGTTTCCAGATCAATGGCCTTGACAGGACTTACTGCGGCCGACCGGTCATGGGTCTTTCCATAGCGGAGCAGCATTCCTACGGCCAGCAGGCTCACGCAGATCAGTCCGTTGGTGACGGACAGTTTGTCGGGGACAAAGGAGGCGGCGATGAGCAGGAGGATCATGCCGGCCAGCAGGACTGTGGGCGCGAAGTCCGTGACCGCCGTCCGCTGTGCCCCACGGGGGACGGGCTTCTTCTCTTTCCGGAACAGCCACGCGAGGATCAAAGCGGAAGCCGTGGCGCCCAGCTCCACAGCGAAGAAGATACCGGGCTTTCCCTCATAGACGATGAAGTCCATAAAGCTCATGTCCGCGTAAGAGCCCAGCATAATGGCCGTGGTGTCGCCCACCAGCGTGGCGGCGCCCTGCAGATTGGAGGATACAGCCACGGAGATGATAAAGGGGACGGGATCGGTCTTCAGCTTTCTGCAGATCTCCAGTGCGATGGGAGCCACCATGAGAACGGTGGCCACGTTGTCCACGAACGCGGAGATGACGCCTGCGAAAAGCGCCAGCGCAACGGCGGCCATCTGGACGTTCGGCACCTTTTCCATGACCAGATCGGCCAGAAGCGCGGGCATCCTGCTGTCGATAAAGAGCTGGACCAGCCCCATGGTGCCCGCGATCATCAAAAGCACGTTGAAGTCCACAGAGCCGGCGATATCACGGAGGGGCAGCATCCCGGTGATGATGAAGATGGCTGCGGAGCCCAGCGCGATATAGGGACGGTATCTGCTGAAGGTCAGCATCAGGATATAAGTCACGGCGAACAGAAGAATGGCATATATCATTGAAGTACCTGCTTTCCCGGAGATTTTTACAGTTCATGTAATTTGGAGAGACGGGACCAACGGCGCAACGGTCAGAATAAGATCCGGGCCGCGGTCCCATAGACAGCTATGGCGGCAGATGGCGATCTGCCGGACGCCGCGCTTGCTATCCCTCCTTCCGCGTCGGTCTCCATGAGATGCTGTCCATGAATGCCTATCCTGCAACATTATAATTTGGACAGGCAGAAGAAACTGTAGAAATATAAAGGGGCCGGACAATTGTAACGGCTTTGTCCGCTCCGTGCGGGCAAAAGGAGGGTTCCGGCGGGATTTTCCCATCCCATGGTTGACCCCGCCGCTGTTTTGTCTTAAAATAGACCCCGAGACTAACGAAGACGGGTGAACATATGAAGGACTTCAACGAACGATACATCGCCGCCCGAAGAAAGGCCATCGCCCGGGATTTCCAGCGGCTGAACCCAATGCAGCGCCAGGCGGCGCTGACCACCGAAGGGCCGCTGCTGCTGCTGGCCGGCGCGGGCAGCGGCAAGACCACGGTGCTGATCCAGCGGGTGTACAATCTGCTGACCTACGGAAAGGGCAGCGACACGGACTATGTCCCGGCGGACGCCGCGGAGGAGGATCTGGCGTTTCTGGAGCGGTACGCCGCAGAGCCGGAGGAGACAGAGCGGGGGAGAATGATCTCCCTCTGCGCGGTGGACGTGCCCCGTCCCTGGGAGATTCTGGCCATCACCTTCACCAACAAGGCGGCGGGAGAACTGAAGGAGCGTCTGGCCGCACGGCTGGGCCTCCGGGCCAACGACGTGTGGGCCTCCACCTTCCACTCTGCCTGCGTCCGCATCCTGCGGCGGGACATCGATAAGCTGGGCTTCGCCAAGGACTTCACCATCTACGACACCGACGACTCCAAGCGGGTCATCAAGGACGTGGTGAAGGAGCTGAAGCTGGAGGAGAAGTCCTTCCAGCCCCGGGAGGTGCTGAGCGTCATCAGCACCGCTAAGGACAAGTACGAGACGCCGGAGGACTTTCGGGACAACGAGGCCTCCAACGGCGACTGGCGTCTGGCCCGCATCGCTAAAATCTACGCCAGATACGAGGAGAAGCTTCAGGCGGCCAACGCCCTGGACTTCGACGACTTGATCTTCCACACCGTCACGCTGCTGAAGCGGTGCCCGGAGGTGCGGGAATACTATCAGAACAAGTTCCGCTACGTGCTGGTGGACGAGTATCAGGACACCAACCACCTCCAGTATCTGCTGACGACCCTGCTGGCGGGCGGGCGGAAGAACCTCTGCGTGGTGGGCGACGACGACCAGTCCATCTACCGGTTCCGGGGCGCCAACATCGAGAACATCCTCAGCTTCGAGCAGCAGTACGCCGGTGCCCGGGTCATCCGTCTGGAGCAGAACTACCGCTCCACCCAGAACATTCTGGACGCCGCCAACGACGTCATCAGAAACAATGAGGGCCGCAAGGGCAAGACCCTGTGGACGGAGAACGGCGAGGGCGAGAAGGTCCGGGTGCGGACGGTGTTCAGCGAGAGCGACGAGGCGGCCTTCGTGGTGGGGGACATCCTGACGGCCAGAAGCAAGGGACGGGCCTTCAAGGACGACGCCATCCTCTACCGCACCAACGCCCAGTCCAACGCACTGGAGTACGCCATGAAGCGCAACGCCGTGCCCTATAAGATCGTGGGCGGCATGAAGTTCTTCGACCGGGCGGAGGTGAAGGACATGCTGGCCTATCTCTGCGTGCTGAACAATCCCCTGGACGACCTGCGGCTGCGGCGGATCATCAACGTCCCGGCCCGGGCCATCGGCAATACCACGGTGGAGAAGGTGCAGACGGTTGCCGCGGAGCAGGGCTTGTCCCTGTACGAGACCATACGGAACGCCGACCTGTTTCCGGAGCTGAAGGCTCCGGCGGCCAAGCTGCTGAAATTCGCGGACCTCATCGACGGACTGCGGAAGCTGGGGGGCCAGTTGGCCCTGCCGGAGTTCTACGACGCCGTCTGCGACCGCACGGGCTACGTCCGGGCACTGGAGGAGAAGAACGACATCGAGAGCCGGGGCCGCATCGAGAACGTGCAGGAGCTGAAATCCAACATCCTGAGCTTTCTGGAGCATCAGCCGGAGGATCCGACCCTGTCCGGCTTCCTGAACGAGATCGCCCTGTACACGGATCTGGACTCCCTGGAGGGGGAGGATGACTGCGTTACCATGATGACCATGCACTCTGCCAAGGGTCTGGAATTCCCGGCGGTGTATGTGGTGGGTATGGAGGAAGGGCTGTTCCCCAACAGCGCCGCCGCCTACGACCATGAGGAGCTGGAGGAGGAGCGGCGGCTGTGCTACGTGGCCATGACCCGCGCCAAGGAGCAGCTGACCCTCACCAACGCCCGCCAGCGGATGCTGTACGGCCGTACCACAACCAGCCTGCCCTCCCGCTTTCTGGAGGAGATCCCGGAGGACAAGCTGGAGTGGGAGGGAAAAGAGCAGCCCCAGCCCACCGGCGCCTGGGGAGAGGACGGAAGCTGGGACACCGGCTGGGGCGGCGGACGCGCCCGCACCACCGGCTACGGCACCTGGGAGACCGGCGCGGCGAGAACGCCCCGGCCCGCATCCCAGGGGGACAGCTGGGTATCCGCCCGGTCCGCCGGGACCTGGAGCAGCAACGGCGTCCACTCCTACCGGCCCACGGAGCAGCCTCGTCCCGTCCGGAAGACGGCGGCCTCCGCCGCCCGGCCCACGCCCTCCGCAGGACCCAGCCTCCATTTGGAGTGCGGGGACGCGGTGCAGCACGACGCCTTCGGCAAGGGCGAGGTGCTGTCCGTCCAGCCCATGTCCGGCGACGCCCTGGTGTCCATCCAGTTTGAGGGGGAGGAGAAGCCCCGCCGCCTGATGCTGAAATACGCCGGGACGCACATGAAGAAGCTGTAAGCTCTGTTGAAAAAAAGACCAGCGGCGCCGGAAATTTTCCGGCGCCGCTGGTTTCCGTATTTATGTTCTGTCTGATTGTTTTTCCAGCAGACGGAGGATCTTCGCCTGTGCGGCGAGGATCACGGCCGCAATGACGCTGGCCGCCCAGATGGGGAAAGCGTCGCCCCAGTAGAAGCGGAACACCACACCATGTCCATCGCTGCCGGCACCGCTGCCGGACCGGAGGCCCCACAGCAGTCCCATAACCAGGACCAGCTGGGACAGGACGGTACAGAGCCAGATCAGAAAGTCCTCGTTCAGAAGCTCCTCGTATTTCCAGCCCTGCTTCTCGCTGCCCTGAGGCTTTCCATAGATCAGCTGCTCCACGGGAACGGACAGCGCCTCCGCCAGCAGTTTCAGGCTGTCGATATCCGGCATCGATTTTCCGACCTCCCAGTTGGAGATGGTCTGCCGGGTGACATGGAGCCGGGAGGCCAGCGCCTCCTGGGACAGTCCGGCGGCTTTCCGGGCGGCGGAGATACTGATTCCAACGGTATTGGATTTCTTGAAATTCATAAAGCACCCTCCTGTCCTTGCATGAGAAGACCGTACCACAGAGGGCCTTTGCAGGCAAGCAAAGAAGCTTTGCCCCTCAGTCCTCCACCTCAATGCCCAGGATCCGGGCCACCACGGCGGCCTGGGAGGCGGCGATCTTCGCGCCCTTCAGCTCCCCGCAGCCCTCCGTCAGGACGATCCGGTCCAGGGTGCAGGAGGTCAGGTCCATGCCCTTCAGGCTGCTGCGGCACAGCTCCGCGCCGGTGAGGTCTGTAGCGGACCACTCGGTGGCGGTGAGCTTCATCTCCGTCAGGGAGGCTTCCTTCAGATCGCAGCCGCAGGCGAAGGCGCGGTCCCACACGCTGCCGGAGAAATTGGCGTACCGGAACAGGGAGCGGTCCAGCACGGACTCCCGGATCCGGGCGCGGCGAAAATCGCAGCCGTCGGCCTTACAGCCCTCCAACCGGGTGCTCTTCCAGAAGCTGGCGGTGAACCGGCAGGACTGGAACTCGCACTCCTGGAAGATGCAGTCGTAAAAGGCGGCGCCGGAGAAGTCGCAGTTTACAAACCGGCAGGACTGGAAGATGACCCGCCGGCAGTCCAGCTCCGAAAAGTCCAGGCCCTCCACCGTCTCATGGGTAAAGCGGCGTCCGCCCAGAACACCGGGCTCCTCCAGGGCCTCGGTCAGGGCGTTTTTCAGTTGATCGCTCATTTTTGTTTCTCCTTTCGTTCCGGCATCCACAGCAGTTCCTCAAAGGACTTGATATACACGTCGCAGAAGCCGCGCATCTCTTTTTCATCCTGGGCAAAGTAGGGATCGTAGACGCCCACGGTCCGCATCCGGGCGGCACGGGCGCCCTTGCAGGCGGCCAGACTGTCGTCAAACACGGTGCATTCCTCCGGCGCCGCGCCGGTTTCCCGGGCGGCGGTGAGCCAGATCTCCGGCTCCTTTTTCTCCAGCTGCAGCTCCTGGGCGAAGATGACCCGCTCAAAGTACTTCTCCAGATCCAGATGCCGCAGGGCGGTGCGGCAGTGCTCCGGCACGGCGGAGGTCACCACGGCCATCCGGCGGCCCTCTGCCTTACACTGCTTCAGATACGCCCGGACGCCGGGCTTGATGGCCACCTTTCCGTACATTCCCTCCGCCAGGTCCATCCACTCCGCCATGATCTCTTCGCAGGATTCGCTGAGATGGCAGAACTCCTTGGTGAACTTTGCCGCCAGCGGGAAGATGGTATGGGCCACGCCCTCGTAGTAGGCGTGGGTATAGGGCATGCCCCGCCGGGCCAGAAAGGTCCGGTCCACGTCCTTCCAGATGCCGTTGGAGTCCGTGAGGGTGCCGTCCATATCGAACAGAAGCATACGCTGTCTCCTTCCCGGGGCCGCGCCTGTATCGCGGCCTAAAAATTGTCAAAAGGGCTTGCCATTTTCTGCGCCCGGTGCTATATTTTTAAAATATGTGCCTGCTTTGCCGAAAACGGCGGAAGCGCCCACATCTGATTCTATCATCTTTTTATGTTTGGAGCAAGGACCATGAGACAAAATGGAATGCGGCAGAATTTCTGTGCCGTTATGGCGGCGTTTATCTGGGGCACGGCCTTCGTGGCCCAGAGCATGGGCGCGGAACATGTGGACGCCTTCACCTACAGTACCTCCCGTTTTTTTGTAGGCTTTCTGGCCCTGCTGGCCATCTGCGTCTTTCTGCGTAGGACCCGGAAGGAGGCCGCGAAGCGCAGCGGCCCGGCCTATTGGAAGACCCTGCTGATCGGAGGCTTCTGGTGCGGCTTGGCCATGGCCGCGGGCTCCAACCTCCAGCAGAAGGGCATTGAGACCACCTCTCCCGGTAAAGCGGGCTTCATCACGGCACTGTATATCGTCATCGTGCCCATTATCGGGATTTTTCTGCGCAGAAGAGCCTCCTGGACGGTGTGGTTCAGCGTGGCTCTGGCGGTGGTGGGCCTGTACTTCCTGTGCATCCAGGAGGACATTCTCTCCATCGCGGAGGGGGACTTCCTCATCATCCTGTGCGCTTTCTGCTTCGCCGGACAGATCCTGCTCATCGACCACTTCGCCATGCAGGTGAATGGCATCGAGCTGTCCTGTGCGCAGCTGTTCTTTGTGATGCTGTTCTCCGCCGTGGGCATGGTGTTCTACGGCGAGTCCTCCTGGCAGGACATCCAGATGGCCGCCGGCTCCATCCTGTACGTGGGCATCTTCTCCAGCGCCGGCGGCTATACGCTCCAGATCCTGGCCCAGAAGGACTCCAACCCCACCGTCATCTCCCTGCTGCTGAGTCTGGAGTCCGTGTTCGCCACGCTGTCCGGCGCGGTGATCCTCCACACGCAGATGACCGGCCGGGAGTATCTGGGCTGCGTCCTGATGCTGGCGGCGGTGATCCTGGCGCAGATCCCGGTGCCCAGCCTGAAAAAGAGGCCGCTGAAAAAGGCGTAATAAAAGAAATCAGTATGAAGCGGGGACATTCGTCCCCGCTTCATCAGCTTGTCGAAAGACCCTGTCTGAAGGAAAAGAATTCCTTTATTGCAGGGGGAGTACGAGGGGGCAACCGGCGAAGCGCCGCCAGCGGCGGAAAAAGCGAACCGGTTGCGAGGAAGCGGCGCGATTCCCGGCCCAAAAGAGGCCGGAAATCGCAATGCCGCGACGGTGTCCGGGAGCCCCCTCGTGTTGGATCGAATGCCTGCAAAAAGCCTGTGTCAGCAGGCGTTTGCGCCGCGCAGCGGCAGCTTTTCGGCCCGCTGCGCGGGCAGAAAAGCGAGGCATTGTGAAGGCTGTCGAAAAAGTCCATCGGA
>JALFSO010000089.1 GCA_022778785.1 Dysosmobacter sp.
ATCGCCTACCTGGCCCACCATGGTGACGTGGGCGCCCAGACGGGCGCACTGCACTGCCTGGTTGGCACCCTTGCCGCCCGGCGCGGTCTGGAACTTCAGTCCGATGATGGTCTCACCCGATTTCGGCGCCTGCTTCGTGGACGCGATCAGGTCCATCATGAAGCTGCCCACTACCAGGATCTTTGGTTTTTTCAGCATAAGGGTTCTCCTCCTTGCGATGATTGGACGTCTTCCAAGGCCTGTCGGAACGGACCGCACGGATGCCTCCGGCCGCCGGAAACGCTTTTTTGTGAATATGAAATATTATATAAAACGGAAAGGTTGAATGCAATCAATAAAATTTTGGCGTTTCCACAAAAACGTCCTGCGGGACCTGTCCGTTTGAAACGTCAAATCCCCCATTGTCGGAGAAATTTCCCGATTTACTGCCAGTAATACGAAGAAAAACCTTATCATTCCAACTTGCTATTCCGCCTTGCCAGCGGCTGTTTCCCTGTGTATAATCGGGTATATCACACGGTAATCAGAGGCAGCCGGAAAGGAGCCATTTTATGATCTACGACACGCTGGAGCATCTGGAATCCTATCGGGGCATCCACCCCGGAGTCATGCGGGGACTGGAATTGCTGCGGGATACTGACTTCTCCCAGTGGAAGGCGGGACGCCACGAAATCGACGGAGACAGACTGTTCGTCCTGGTGCAGGAGTACGACTCCAAGCCGGAGAACGACACCCCGGAAGCCCACAGAAAGTACATCGACATCCAGTATCTCCTCTCCGGTCAGGAGTGGATGGGCGTCGGACCTCTGGAGGAGATGACCGAGGAAGTGGAGGCCCGTCCCGACGGGGATATCTGGTTCTATCACGGCCCGCTGAGCAATGTCCTGCTGAGCGGCAGCCGCTTTGCGGCGCTCTGGCCCGGAGACGCCCACGCGCCCTGTATCGCCGTGGACCGGAAGCCCGCACCCTGCCGGAAGTGTGTCGTGAAAGTTCAGGTGGACTGGGAAGCATGAAACTCAATCAGGACGGTTTGCTGGCCAAATATCTCAGCAGAAAGATCGAAAAGGAAAAGCAGAGGAGCCGGGAGCAGCCGGTGATGCCTTTCATCGGCGAAAAGAAGCAGATGTGGTATTTCCTCATGAACCAGATCAACGAAAAAAATCCGGAAGACGCGGAGAAGCCGGACGGGGTTCAGGACTGAGTTTCCTCCTTCGCCCTGGAGAGCTTACGGTATTGAAGGGGAGACACCCCTGCGTATTTCTTGAAAACGGTGCAGAAATAGTTGCTGGAGGACCACCCCATCCGGTATGCCAGATCGATGATGGGTTCATCTGTGGCCTCCAGCAGTTCTTTTGCTTTTTCCACCTTGTATTTGTTTACGTAGTTTTTCAGCGTGATCCCCATTTCTTTCAGAAACTTGGACTCGAAGTAGGACAGGGAGTAGCCGGCCTCCTGGGCCAGCCGATCCAGACTGATGGGCTCCCGGTAGTTCTCCTCAATGTATTTCAGGGCGAACCCGATCCGGCTGCTGACCATGGCATCCTGGACCTCATCCGCCGGCTTCATTCGGGAGAACTGGAACAGGAAACAGGTCAGGTACTGCACACCGATCCTGCGCTGCAGGGGATCTCCCGTGGCAAACAGGTCAAATGCCTGCTGGAGCAGGGAGATGTAAGAGAAGGGAACTTTTACATGCCGGTACTCCATGTGCATGAGCTGCCGGCGCAGCAGATCGGAATACTCCCGGTCCAGCCCCAGGATCTCATCGTCTCCGTCCGCGCAGATTTGAAACGCGTAGAACTCGCTGGGGCCCTGCTGGACGACGCCGCTGTTGTGGGTCTCGCCGGGATAGACGATCAGCCCCTCGCCGCCGGACAGCCGATAACTCTCCATCTTTTCCCCTTCGATGATGTTGGTCACCCAGTCGCCCTTCATGATACAGTGGATCTCACAAAAGCTGCGGTGGTAATGGGTCTTGGACAGAAGCTCCGATGCCAGTTGCTTCCGGTATGAGAAGTTGCCGAGCCCGGCAACGCCGTGAATGTCCGCTGTGATGATGCGCTTGTTCTTCTCCCATGTGTAGAGGTCTTTGATCTCCCTGATCGCGCGTGTCTTTTCTCCGCTGCCTGCCGCTCCGCCGCCCATGCCGCTCACCTCCGCAAATGTTGAAAATGTCGAAAATTATAAAAAACTACTACGTATAATTTTGAATGCGTTGGGCCTCGTTTGGTGGTATTATTAACTAAAAATTCACACTTTTGGAAGCTACTATTGTGAGAGTTGACAAAATAAGCATACTGAAAATTGTAATATAAGTCAAGAAGTTTTTCGAGCAGTTCGTTTCATCCCCAAAGCCAGGAAGCCGTTCAACAGGAAGAAAATGTAAAAGATTGGAAAAAAAGGAAACAGGACAGCTAAAAATTTCAAAACTGTGTTTCACATTGGAGAACGATGCTCGGAAAATGTCCTCAGAAGAGCGAATTTGTTGCAAAAAATGACGATTTTAGCGAAACACCCTTGTGAAAAAGTTATAAACTTTATATAATTTTAATGTGTTTTATGTAATTAAAGTGAGAATCCGGTTTTCACTGGATTTTATAAATTTGATGGGATTCTGAACTGACGTCCGGCGTCTCAGCCTGCAGCGGGTCGGCTGTTCTGTCAAAAAACTGTACATTCTGGAGGTAAAAACCATGAAGGAGATCAAAAATGGCGTATGGCCGGTAATGATCACTCCGTTCACCGAGGACAACAAGATCGACTATGTCGCGGTGCAGGGGATCATTGATTGGTACGCTTCCCACGGCGTGACCGGCATCTTTGCCGTCTGCCAGTCCAGCGAGATGTTCTTCCTCACCAAGGAGGAGCGATATGAGCTGGCCAAATACGTCATTGACCACGGCCACGAAAAGGGACTGGACGTTGTCGTGTCCGGCCATGTGGCGGAGAAGGTGGAGGATCAGGTGGAGGAGGCCCAGGCCATCATCGACATGGGCGCCGACTCCTATGTGTTCATCTCCAACCAGTTCGCGCCCGAGGGAGCCAGCGAGGATGTGGCCAAGGAGCGCATCGCCTATCTGATCGGGCACATCCAGGCGGAGAGCTTCGGCATCTACGAGTGCCCCTATCCTTACAAGCGTCTGCTGAGCCCGGAACTGCTGAAGTGGTGCGCCGAGACCGGCAAGTTCGCCTTCCTGAAGGACACCTGCTGCGATCTGGAGCAGCTGAAGGCCAAGTGCGAGGCTGTGAAGGGCACGCCGCTGAAGATCTTCAACGCCAACGCGGCCACGCTGCTGGAGAGCATGCGCTACGGTGTGGCGGGCTATTCCGGCGTTATGGCAAACTTCCACGCCGATCTGTACGCCTGGCTGGTGGAGCACTTCGCCGACGCGGATAAGCAGGAGCAGGTGGAGCGGCTGATGGACTTCCTGGGCGCCGCCTCCATGGTGGAGTGCCAGGTCTATCCCATCAACGCCAAGTACCACATGAACCTGGAAGGCGTACCCATGTCTCTGGTCACCCGCGCCCGCGATCCCCAGGAGCTGCTGATGGGCAAGAATCCCGCCGGCATTCCCAGCAGCAAGATGATCGAGATCCAGCAGTTCAAGGCCTTTGAAGATATGTTCCGGAAGGCGTTTTTCGCCTGAATTTCCCGCATATTCCCCTTTCGAGGGATATGAAATAAAAAAAGACTTTAGGAGGTACCCCCAGTGAAAAAGATTTTTGCTCTCATGCTGACCCTCTGCATGGCGCTGTCCATCTGCGCCTGCGGCGGCAGCAGCAACGCCGACACCGGCTCCAACGCCGCTGCTTCCACCCCCGCTGCTTCCACCGCCGCCGAGCCCACTTATACCGCTTCCAGCGACTATGACGCTTCCGGCGATCCCTCCATCGACCTGATCTTCACCGCCAACGCTCTGGGCACCGACTGGCACGGCATGGCTATGACCACCTTCGCCGAGGCCGTTGAGGAGCTGTCCGGCGGCTCCGTGACCTGCTCCGTGTACTCCGACAGCACCCTGTTCTCCTCCGAGAACGAGTGGGACGCCATCAACCAGGGCCAGAACGGCGGCGGCGCCGACCTGGCTTACATCTCCTTCCCCACCCTGTCCACTCAGCCCGGCCTGGAGTGGTGCGCAATGATCAACACCGCGTACTTCTGGTCTAGCTATGAGCACATGACCTCCGTTCTGAACGGCGAGATCGGCCAGAAGATCTATGACAAGATCGCTGCCGAGACCAACATCATTCCTCTGAATGGCTTCTATCTGGGCTCCCGCGTCATCAACACCCGCACCAAGCAGATCGACAAGCAGTCCGACATGACCGGCCTGCTGCTCCGCATGCCCTCCTCCGAGGCATGGCTGAATCTGGGCCGCGCCCTGGGTGCTGAGCCCACCTCTCTGGCGTTCTCCGAGCTGTACACCGCTCTGCAGACCGGCTCCATCGAAGGCCAGGACAACCCCCTGCCCTCCGACATCAACGCCGCTTTCTATGAGGTCGCTCCCTACTTCGCCATCACCAACCACGTTGTGGACTCCATCCTGCCCTGCATCAATGCTGACACCTGGAACCAGCTGACTGACGCCCAGAAGCTGGCCGTCAAGGACGCCATCGAGGCTGCCCGCGACTTCAACGACACCAACCGTATCGCCCAGGAAGAGGAGTGCGTTGCCTTCCTGGAGGACAAGGGCTGCACCGTCACCTATCCCGACATCGACGAGTTCAAGACCTATGCCTCTGACTGGTACGCCGCTCATCCCGACGTGACCGCCGACTGGGATATGGAGATCTATGACATGATCCAGGCTGCCGCCTGATCATCCTATCCTACGCGTCCGTAATTCGACAGCGTGGACCTTGGGGACCGGGTCCAACGACCCGGTCCCTGCGCTTTTATCCAAAAGGGGTGCAGACAGTGAAAACCTTAAAAAATGTAATTTGTAAGATCAACGATTTCCTGGGAGTCGTATTTCCCTGTATTCTGTTTCTCGCACTGTTTTTCAGCTTCGTCATCACAATTTTTGCCCGCTACATTTTCCATAAGTCCATTACCTGGGGCAACGAGGTAGCCATTCTGGCTTACATCTGGATCATGTTCTTCGGTTGCGGAAAGGCCATGGAGAACGATGAGCACGTGGTGTTCAGCCTGGTCTACGATGTGGTTCCCCCCGTTGTCAAAATGCTGATGAAAATCGTCTATAACGCGGTGCTGGCAGTCTTCATGGTCATCTGCTTCCAGCCGTGCCTGAAAGCCTTGATGGGCAGCTCCCAGATCACGGGCGTTCTGAAGATCCCCTACAAGGTGGCCTTTGCCCCGTTTTTCTGGATGATGCTGAACATCATCGTATATTCTATTCTCAATATCCGGAAAGCCATCGTGGAATATAAGAATCCCGAGCCCGCGGCGGCGGACAACAAGGAGGTAAGCGCATGAACTGGGGAGTCCTGATCCTTTTCGCCACACTGGCGATTTGCTTTATCATCCGCATGCCGATCTCCTTCTCCATGGTGGCCGCCTCCATCGCCTACTTCCTGGTGGCAAACCCCAACCGACTGAATTCCCTCTACACCGTCATCACGGGCAACATGATCGCCGGCTTTACCATGCTGGCGGCGCCGCTGTTCGTATTCATGGCAAACGTGCTGAATGAGTCCGAGATCACGGACAAAATGTTCAGTTTCTGCAACGGCCTGTTCGGCAAAATGAAGGGTGGCACCGCGCAGGTGAACGTCGCCCTGTCCCTGATCTTCTCCGGCATGACCGGTTCCGCCATCGCCGACGCCTCCGGCATCGGCCTGATGGAGATCCAGCAGATGAAGAAAGAGGGCTACGACGCGGAGTTCAGCTGCGCCATCACCGCGGCCTCCGCTACCATCGGCCCCATCTTCCCGCCCTCCATCCCCATGGTCATCTACGGCATGCTGTCCGGCGCGTCCGTGGGCAAGCTGTTCATGGGCGGCATGATCCCCGGCGTGCTGCTGGCCGCTCTGCTGATGATCTACGTGTTCTTCATCTCCCGCAAGCGCAACTATCCCACCGGCGTTCTGATGACTGCCAAGGAGTTCCTGCGGGCGACTCTGGTGGCCCTGCCCGCCCTGTTCACCGTGGTCCTGCTGCTGGGCGGCATCTACGGCGGCGTTTGCACCCCCACTGAGGCCGGCGCTCTGGCTTCCGCTTATGCCCTGCTCATCGGCTTCCTGGTGTACCGCTCCCTGGGCTGGGAGAAGCTGAAGATCATCCTGAAGAAGACCGCCGCCAACACGGCCACTCTGGCCCTCCTCTGCGGCACGGCGTATCTGTTCTCCTTCGTGGTGGCTCTGGAGAAGGTCCCCGCCACGGTGGCTGCTTTCGTCACCAGCATCTGCCCCAACAAGTACATCTTCCTGCTGGTGGTGAACATCGTGTTCCTGCTGCTGGGCTGCGTTCTGGACGTGTCCACCATTCAGCTGGTGTTCGTGCCCATGGTGCTGCCTCTGGTTAACGCCTTCGGCATCGACCTTGTCCACTTCGGCGTCATCATCTGCCTGAACATGATGATCGGCCTGTCCACCCCGCCCTTCGGCATGCTGCTGTTCATCGTGTCCGGCCTGGGTAAGACAAGAATTGCCGGCGTCATCAGGGAAGTCCTTCCGATGGTGCTGATTATGATCGCGCTGCTGTTCATCTGCACCTACGTGCCCGGCATCATCATGTTCCTGCCGAACATGATGGCGGCATAAAGCGCGGCATCTGTCAACTGACTCAAAACGCTTGACCGAAAAGCCCTTTTCTGTGGCATGCTGTCCATGAAAAGGGCTTTTCCTTTTCATCAGGGAGAAAATTTTATGGAACATCGTGAACTTGAGGAACTGTACCGTCGCCTGCGGGCGCCGGAAAACGCGCTGCGCAGCGCCCCATTCTGGGGTTGGAACAGCAAACTGGACCCGGAGGAATTGACCGTCCAGATCCGGGATATGAAAGAAAAGGGCCTGGGCGGATGCTTTATCCACTCCCGGGAGGGTCTGGAGACGCCGTATCTCTCCGGAGAATGGATAGAGGATGTGGAGACGTCGGTGCAGGCCGCGGAAGACGCCGGTCTGGAGCTGTGGATCTACGACGAGGACAAGTGGCCCTCCGGCAGCGCCGGAGGAAAGGTGGCTGCGGCGGACCCGGAGCGGTTCACGGCAAAAGCCCTGACCCTGGAGACCGTCCCCTATTCGCCGGAGGCGCGTCCGGAGGGCCGGAGCGTCATCGGGACCTACCGGGTGGAGATTGACGGCCGTGAGATCCGGGGCTTCGGCAGCGGCGATACGCTGCTGATCCTCCGCCGGGAGATCTCCGGCACCAGCGAGTGGTACAACGGCTCCGCCCCCAGCGACAATCTGAACGCCGATGCCGTCAGGATGTTTATCGATCTCACCCACGAGAAATATAGAGAACGGTTTTCCCAGAAGTTCGGTTCCACCATCAAGGGCTTTTTCACTGATGAGCCCGACTTCTGCGATTTCTACAGCAGCTTTACGGCGGGGCGCCCTTGGCTGCCGTGGACGGATGACTTCATCGCGGCCTTCACGGCACGGCGCGGCTATTCCCCGGAGAAGTATCTCCCCCTGCTGTTCTTTGACGGTCAGGACAGCGCCATGATCCGCCACGACTACTGGCGCACACTGTCGGAACTGTTCGGCGAGCGCTACATGAAGCAGCTCTACGACTGGTGCGAGGGGCAGGGCCTGTCCCTCACCGGACACATGCTCTATGAAAACGACCTGGGCTACAATATCCGGGTCTGCGGCGCCGCCATGCCCCAGTACCGCTATCTCCACTGTCCGGGCGTCGATATTTTGGGCGAGCAGACCAGGGAATACCTGACGGTGAAGCAGTGCACCAGCGTGGCGAACCAGTACGGCCGTCAGACCGTCATCACCGAGACCTACGGCTGCACGGGCTGGGAGTTCGATTTCGAGGGCCAGAAGTGGCTGGGCGACTGGCAGTTCGTCATGGGCGTCACCAGAAGATGCCAGCACATGATGCTCTATTCCATCGCCGGATGCCGGAAGCGGGACTATCCGCCGGTGTTCAATTACCAGAGCAGCTGGTGGCAGAGCGACCGCCTCATCGAGGACTATTACGGCCGTCTGGCCGCATGCACCACGGCAGGCAGCCCCGTCCGGGAGATCCTGGTGATCCATCCTATCTCGTCCCTCTGGACGAAGTGCGCCTGCGCACCGGACGAGGACCTGGGCCGGGTGGACATGAACACCGGCTGGTCGGACGCCCATATCACGGCCCTCAATGA
Source organism: Dysosmobacter sp. (assembly GCA_022778785.1). Classification (GTDB taxonomy): domain Bacteria; phylum Bacillota; class Clostridia; order Oscillospirales; family Oscillospiraceae; genus Oscillibacter. The sequence continues at coordinate 8,280 of JALFSO010000089.1, forward strand.
GGAGGGCGACACCTATAACCGGCTGGCGGAAATGCTGATGCGCGCCCACCGGGACTTCGACTTCGGCGACGAGACCATTCTGGCCGAGGCGGCCCACGTGGACGGCAGCACCTTCACGGTGGGACAGGCGTCCTACAGCACCGTCATCGTGCCGAAGGTCTGCTCCCTGTTCGCATCCACCCTGGAGCTGCTGGAGCAGTATGTGAGAAACGGCGGACGGCTCATCTGGGTGGGCGATCTGCCGGAGATGACCGAGGGCCGGCCCGGCAGCCGCGCCAAAGCCCTCTTTGAGAAGTACGGATTTGCCCGGGTGGACACCTACGAGGAACTGCCGGGCGTACTGGATAAGGTCTCTGAACGGCCATTCTCCATCACCGGTCGTCTTGGGGAGGAGGCATCCGACCTCCTGGCCATGTTCCGGCAGGTGGGCGAGGACCGTCTCCTGTTTGTCACCAACCAGGACCGGAACGAGTCCCACTGGGTGAAGATCCGCCTGCCGGACGCCTACGGGGTGACGGCATACGATCCCTGGACAGGGAAGTACCATCCCGTGCCCACGGAGCGCACCGGCGCGGGCGTCACCTTTGCCGATACGCTGCCGGCGGCGTGCAGCCGGGTCTACTTCCTCCGGACCGGCGAGGCCGGGGCCAGCGTCCCCTGCGTCTGTCCCTATGAACACCCCCACCGCAGCGAGAAGCTGTTCGCTGTTCTGGGACCCACGGCATCCTTCAGCAGGACCATGCCCAACGCCCTGGTGCTGGACCGCTGCAGCTACAGCCTGAACGGATCCCCGTTCTCCGCCTGCACCGATATCTGGCGGGCGCAGAAGGAGATCCGGGAGGCCCTGGGAATGCAGCAGATCTATTACAACGGCGCCCCCATGCGCTACATGTGGGTGGAGGACGAGCAGAAAAAGCCCGGCGTACCCTTCGCGCTGCGGCTGACCTTCACTGTCCGGGACGTGCCGGAGAACCCCTGCCGGTTCGTGATGGAGAACCCCCAGGGCCTGGAGATCCTGTGCAACGGCGTCCCTTGCCGGGAGGACGGCGGCTGGTACGTGGACAAGTCCATGCGCACACTGACGCTGCCTAAACTGGCGGCGGGCGAAAACGTCATTGAGATCCGCGGCGGCTACCGGGGCGACCGGGAGCTGGAGGATGTCTTTGTCACCGGTGATTTCGGCGTCAGCCCGGACCGGGAGATCGTCCGGGAGCCGGAGAAACTGCACTTCGGCGACTGGTGTATGCAGGGCTATCTCCACTATCCCGGCGACATGGCTTATCACTTTGCCGCACCGGCGTACCATGCAGAGGACGGACGGATCGTCCTGACGCTGGGGGAGCATTCCGCGGCGCTGGTGGAGATCACGGTGAACGGGCAGACTGCCGGACACCTGTTCGGCAAGGGGTACAACACCCTGGACATCACGAACCTCCTGACAGATGGGGAAAACGCTGTCGATATCCGGCTGGCGGGCACCCCCAGGAACCTGTTCGGCCCGTTCCACCAGAAGTACACCGACTGCACCCGGATCAGCTGGGCGGACTTCCGCACGGAGGGCATCCTGTACACGCCGGATTACGTGCTGAAGCCCTACGGACTGTTCCATCAGGTGAAGCTCATCAAAGAAAACGGGGAGGGTCAACTGTGAAAAAGCACATTGTCTGTTTCGGTGATTCCAACACACACGGCTTTTGCTTCGATCCCACCGACTGCGCCGACGGGCAGAACCGTTTCAACGAGGAGGAGCGGTGGACCTGCCTGCTGCAAAAGCAGCTGGGAGAGGACTATCTGGTGATCGAGGAGGGCCTGTCCGGTCGCACCACGGTCTTCACTGATCCGCTGAACGAGGGGATGTGCGGCCTGGACGTCATCTTCTCCTGCCTGATGAGCCATGAGCCGGTGGATCTGCTGATCCTCATGCTGGGCACCAACGACACTAAGGAGCGTCTGGGTGCCAACGCCGCCTGCATCGGCATGGGGATGGAACGTCTGGTGGCCAAGGCCAAGACCGTCCCCGCCTGGCGGGACGGCAAGCCCAACATCCTTGTTATCGCCCCGCCCCACATCGGCGAGGGGATGTATCTGCGGCGGGAGTGCGCCCCCATGGGCAAGGGCTGCGCGGAGAAGTCCAGGGAGCTGGCCGGATACTACGCCCCCGCGGCGGAGCGGCAGGGCTGCGCCTTCCTGGACGCGGAGGGCATTGCGGAGTTCAACAAGCTGGACTGCATGCATCTGACCCGCCTGGGCCACAGTCAGCTGGCGGCCAAGCTGGCCGGGCTGGTCCCGGCCCTGCTGGCCTGACAAACGCTGTAAAAACAGAAGGTCCCTGTCCGAGAGGACAGGGACCTCAGGCTGTCGAAAAAGTCGAGCATAGCTGGGCTTTTTCGCATTTATATGGTAAAATAAGCATGGGTGATGAAAGATGCTTGAACGAGGGAAGCTGGATCGTGGAATCGTAGAAATCGTGGATACAGAAAGTTTGGTG
>JALFSO010000117.1 GCA_022778785.1 Dysosmobacter sp.
AACCTGATCTTGGCTGACAGGCCCTGCCTGGCAGCCTGAGTTGGTGCGCCCTGCCAGGCGAACTGAGGGGATAATACTGGCTGCCCTGCAGACGAGCTTACTATGGCTCTCCCTATACGCTATTTGTGCGGTGTTGCCTTAGAACTGGCCCAGGTACGGGAGGATGATTATTTCGGTCATGTTCTTGCCGATAATCTGAAGGCGATCCTCCGTGATATTCGGGAAGAACACAGCACCGACATCACAACGGCAGACACGCCATCCGTTGCAGAGGAAGTTCAGGGCCAATTGCAGAATGCCATGAACTTTGAGGGCAGCAACGCCGAGAAACAGGCGAGGATATTCCTTGCGACATTCGGTATTGACTACGATGCCATTACCAAGGAGCAGTTTGTCAATATCATTGATGTTTTGAAGCTGTCCAAATATATGAAAAGCTCAACCAACCAGCGTGGCAAGGCAAAACCGTACCAACCACATGGAAAAGGGAAACGGAAATACAAATAAACAGAAAAACACGCCATACCCAGCCTTTGAAGCTGAACATGGCGTGTTTTTTCGTTGACCAATCCCGTCTGACAGATGCTCATTTCGTGTTAGTGGGCTAACACTGTTTTACGAACACCTGCCGTTGGGGCGGCATTCTTCGTTCACTCCAGCACCCGGATGCCGCCGGAGGGGGCCTTTCCCTCCTCCAGCGTCACCACCGCGTAGGTGGGTTGGCGATAGTCCCCGATGCTGCCGGGGTTGACGAACTGGGTCCGCCCCCGCCAGTCCCACAGGGGACGGTGGGTGTGGCCGAACAGGAACAGGTCCAGCCGCTGCTCCTCCGCCGCGTATCCGGCGGAGATCAGGGACTGCTTCACGCCGTAGGTGTGGCCGTGGCAGATCAGCACTCGCTTGTCCTCCAGAAACAGCAGCCGCTCCGCCGGCTCCATGGGGCGGCAGTCGCAGTTCCCCGGCACCTGCTCCAGGGGGATCTCCGGAAACAGGCGGTGCAGCTTCTCCCCGTCCCGCCAGCAGTCCCCCAGATGGAGGATCAGCCGGGGCTGGGTCAGATCCACCGCCCGGACCATGTTTTCCACATTTCCGTGGGAATCGGACAGTACCAGGAGCTTCATTTCCGGATGGCCTCCTTGGGGTCTGGCAGCAGACCCGGTCCCTCCGGCGGCAGGCCGTTGGCCGCCGCGAAGGTCTCGTACCGCTCCTGGAGCCAGTTCTTCAGCGATTCCACGCCCTCGTCGTCCCAGGAGAAGTCCCGCTCCTCTTTATCCTCCGCCAGCTCATAGCACACCCTGGAGTACACGGCGGCGTGGACCTGATTGTTGTCCCCGTCCTGGGCCAGGCGGAACCGGAAGTCGTTCCACAGCGGACCCACGGAGCCGGTATACACATAGGCCCGGTGGAGCCACGCCGGGGTCAGCCGGGAAAAGATCTCTAACATGGACGTCTCTCCTTTTCGCATCTCGTCTCTTTCGCCTGTTCAGTGTACGGCAAAACGGAAAAAAAGGCAAGTCTGAATCGTATCCTCCCCTGTTTCAAAATTTCCGGTCGGGGCTTGCGCCCTCCCTGTCCCATGGGATACAATGGGAACACCATTTGCAGAGGAGGCGGAGCCATGTCGTCCATGGGCGGGAACCGGGTGGTGCCCTTTCAGGTGCTGAAGACCCTGGAGCGGTACGCCAGCGAGGAACACCCCCTGTCCAATCTCCAGATCATCGCCAAGATCCAGCAGGACCAGCGGGTGACCCTGGCCCGGAACACCGTGGCCGCATCGGTGGAGCTGCTGGAGTCCCTGGGCTACGTGGAGCGGGGGCCCAAGGGCTCCTGGCCAGTGCGGCTGTTCGACGAGACGGAGCTGCGGGTGCTCATCGACGGCGTCATGGCCTCCAAGTACCTGCCTCCGGCGGACGCCAAGTATCTGGTGGGCAAGCTGATGGAGCTGGGCAGCGAGGGCTTCGCCCGGCGGGTGAAGCACGTCCACATGGCGGACCAGTGGGTCCATCAGGGCAACGTGGAGTTCCTGCGGAACATCGAGCAGCTGGAGGACGCCATTGAGGGCCATAAGAAAGCGTCCTTCTACCGCAACCAGGTCCGGGCCGACGGCTCCCTGGAGCGGGTGGGCGGACTCCACCGGGTGTCCCCCTACGGCATCATCTGCACCAACAGCCAGTACTATCTGGTGTGCCGGAAGGAGGGGGAGGACCACCTCCGCCACTACCGTATCGACCGCCTGACGGATATGGAGCCCCTGCCGGAGACGGCGGAGGACATCCGCCGCCTGCCGGGCTATGAACAGGGCTTCCACATCGCCGAGTACGCCGCCACCCACAGCATGATGTTCAGCGGTGAGCTGGAGCTCATCGTCCTGCGGATGCCCGCGGAGCTGGCGGGCTACGTCCGGGACACCTTCGGCGCCCGGGCGGAGTTGCGGGAGATCCCCGGCGGACTGGTGGAGGCCCGCATCACCGGCACCGCCCGGAACGTCCGGTTTTTCGCCTTGCAGTACGGCCCCTCCGGATGCAAGGTGCTGCGTCCGGAATCCCTCCGACGCCAGCTGCTGGAGGACGCCCGGGCCATCGCCGCCGTCTACGACCCCAAGCCAGACAAGCCGTAGAGATCGTTTCCCCTTCATCTATCACAGCCGCCTCCCCGTCCGGACGGCGGCATCTTTTCGGAGGTTTTCATGCGCATCTATGCCGCCCCGTTGCAGGGCATCACCACCTGCCTGTTCCGCACCCTCCACGCCGAGATGTTCGGCGGCGTGGACCGGTATTTTGCCCCCTTCCTCTCCCCCGCCCCGGAGCATCTGCTGACGGAGCGGGAGCTGCGGGACCTGTCCCCGGACCGGAACGACCTGTCCCGGACGGTGCCCCAGATCATGACCCGCCGCAGCGCCGACTTCCGGTGGGCAGCGGAGACGCTGTACGGTCTGGGCTACGACGAGGTGAATCTGAACCTGGGCTGCCCCGCAGGCACCGTCACCGCCAAGGGAAAGGGCTCCGGCTTCCTGCTCCACCCCGAGGAGCTGGACGTGTTCCTGAACGACATCTTCGCCGCCCTGCCGGACCGGAGCATTTCCGTCAAGACCCGGCTGGGCTACCGGGAAGCGGCGGAGTTCCCCCGTCTGGCGGAGATCTACAGCCGGTATCCCATCCGGGAGCTGACGGTCCACCCCCGGGTGCGGCAGGACTTCTACAGCGGCACGCCCCGTTGGGACGCGCTGGAGGCGGCGCTGCCGTCCCTGCCCATGCCGGTGTGCTGCAACGGCGATCTGGTGACGGTGCGGGACTGTCGGGCCATCGCCTCCCGGTTCCCCGGTGCCTCCGCCCTGATGCTGGGCCGGGGCCTCATGGCGGACCCAGCCCTGGCCCGGAAGCTCCAGGGAGGCCCGGACGCCAGCCGGGAGGAGCTGGACCGGTTCACCGCCGCCCTGTACGAAGGCTACCAGGAGCTGTACGGCCCCGGTCCCGCGGCCTACCGGATGAAAGAGCTGTGGTACTATCTCATCCATCTGTTTGACGGCGGCGAGAAGATCGCCCGGAAGATGTGCCGGGTGTCCAAGCCCTGGGAGTACGAGACCCTGCGGGCGGAGATCTTCCAGACCCTTCCCCTGCGCCGGGAACCCGCCGGTTCCCTGGAGTGACGTTCCGCCCCGGAAACACCTCCCGTCGAGGGTTGTGCTTTTCCGGCGGTTCTGGTACAATCGTCTCAGCGCATTTTCCCGTTTCCCTGCGCAACATATCAGCATATTAAGAAGGAGGGCACATCATCATGGCCCACACTCCATCCTCCGCCCGGCGGGACAGCTTCCGCTCCCGGTGGGGCTTTATCCTGGCCTGCATCGGCTCCGCCGTGGGCATGGGCAATATCTGGCTGTTTCCCACCCGCGTCGCCAAATACGGCGGCGCCGCGTTCCTCATTCCGTACCTGCTGTTCGTGGCCCTCATCGGCTCCACCGGCGTCATCGGCGAGATGGCCTTCGGACGGGCCGCCGGCGCCGGTCCGGCGGACGCCTTCGCCATGGCGTCCCGCCAGCGGTGGGGCACGGAGAAGCCCGGCCGTCTGCTGGGCCTGATCCCGGTGCTGGGCTCCCTGGCCATGGCCATCGGATACTCCGTGGTGATGGGCTGGATCTTCAAATACACCTTCGGCGCCCTCACCGGCACCCTGGGCCGGCTGGACAGTGTGGAGGCCTACGGCGCCCTGTTCGGCCAGACCGCCTCCGCCTGGGGCAACAGCGGCTGGCAGGTACTGGGACTGGCGGCGGCGCTGGCCGTCATGGCCTTTGGCGTGGGCCGGGGCATCGAGAAAGTGAACAAGGTGCTGATGCCCCTGTTCTTCCTGCTGTTCGTGGGACTGGCGGTGTACGTGGCCACCCTCCCCGGTGCGTCCGAGGGCTACCGGTACATCTTCGTGCTGGACCCCAGGGGCCTGCTGGACCCCTTCGTGTGGGTCTACGCTCTGGGTCAGGCCTTCTTCTCCCTGTCCGTGGCAGGCAACGGCACTCTGATCTACGGCTCCTATCTCAGCCGGGAGGAAAATATCCCTGCCTGCGCCCGGACTGTGGCGCTGTTCGACACGGTGGCCGCCCTGCTGGCGGCGCTGGTCATCATCCCCGCCATGGCCACCGCCGGACAGCAGCTGTCCGACAGAGGCCCGGGCCTGATGTTCATTTTCCTGCCCAATCTGTTCCGCTCCATGCCCGGCGGGGCGGTCATCATGATCGTGTTCTTCATCGCGGTGCTGTTCGCCGGTCTGACGTCCCTCATCAACCTGCTGGAGGCCCCCACCGCCACCATCCAGGAGCGGCTCCATCTGGGGCGGCCCGCCGCTGTGGGACTGGTGGGCACCGTGGCCCTGGCTGTGGGCCTGTGCATCCAGGGCATCGTGTCCGGCTGGATGGACGTGTGCTCCATCTACATCTGCCCCATCGGCGCGGCGCTGGCGGGCATCGGCTTCTTCTGGGTCCTCCGGCGGGAGGACTGCCTGGAGCAGGTGAACCTCAGCCGGGAGCGCCCTCTGGGCGGCTGGTTCTATCCCCTGGCGAAATACGGCTTCTGCGGTGTGACGGTGCTGGTGCTCATCGTGGGCGCCGCGTTGGGCGGCATCGGCTGATGCTGCGGTAAGCGCCTCCCGGCGTCCGGGAAGCGCTTCCTTTTTTCTGTCCCGATCCAGTGGTTTGGAAGGAGTGTCTTTGATGGAAAGCGGGAAATCACAGGATATATCAAACAAAAGAACGCATATATTCGTCGATCCGGCCCCCTGGGCGGTGTACGCCAACGGCTCGCTGTGGGGCCATTCGGGCCGGGACCGCCCCGGACGGGAGGTACCCGTGGGGCTGCGCTTCGCCTTTGGCCCGCTGGAGGGCGTTCTCCCGGCGGTGTATCTCTGCGGCGGCGGACTGGTGCTGGACGTGTGCCTGTCCGTCTCCGGCGAGGAGGCCGCCGCGTGTATCCGGAAGATTCTGGCGGCGGAGGACCGGGAGCAGCAGTGGAAGATCGCGGAGGACTTCCCTCTGCGGCAGGGCCAGGACCCGGACACCGTGGTGACGCTGAACGGCCATCGACTGCGCCACGCCCACGGCAGCAGAGCGGTGTGGTATCCGAAGCCGCCTGAGGGCGAGGAGAACAGCGCAGCCGCCTGCCGGGCCGCGGCCCACTACGGGCTGGACCCCCGGCGGGCCTGGGTCATCATCCGCTCCTCCTTCCGCTGGCACGGAAAGCGGCGGCCCGCCCGGCTGCGGAGTTTGACCGTCGCCCTGGAGCCGGAGGAACAGGACGTTCCCGGGCCGGAATTTCCGGCGGAGGCCGGGGACCGGGTGGACTTCACAGATCCCGTTACCGGGACGGGCCATGTGCTGACGGTGCTGGATGCGGCATGGGAGCAGCTGGACCTGCCGGAGGGCTTCGGCCGTCCGGGGCTGGAATATCCCCGCTGGTGCCGGACGCTGACCTATACTGTAGAGCCGGAACTGCCGGAGGGCAGCTTCCGCATCCGGGACACGGGCCATGGCGACCGGCCCCGTGGGACGGCCTGTGCAGCCGAGGGCACGGCCTCCGTCGGTGTCATCGGCGGCGCCGACGGCCCCACGGCCATCTTCCTATCAGATGAGGCGTCCTCCAACGGCAAGTCCGGCGGTTCCCGGCGGCGGGGCGTCTGTTCGTCTCTGTACTTCGATCCGCCGGAGACGCTGACCTGGCGGCTGTCCTTCCGCCGCCGTCCATGGGACGGCGTGGACCTGGACCTATCCGCCGCGATGAAGGAGGTTTTCCCGTGAGGACGGGGGTTGCGGGGAAGCCCGGCGGCTTTTGAGAGTTTCCTCGCAGAGGCGCGGGAAGATACGGCGAAGGCCGATGGCTTGCGGCTCCGCCGCAGGGCAAAACCCCTTTCTCTTTTTCCAAGGAAAAAGAGAAAGGGGTTTTTGATGGTGTCAAGAGAAAAAGGCTTGGCGGCGGCATTCCGGGCTCCGCCCGGAACGCTCGCAGCGCCTGTTACGGAGGTTTTGGCCCGGTGGTAATCGTGGGCGTTAACTTCTATGTCTGCCCTTGCCGTCAACAAAACTCCAGGTCCCGCCCGGATGCACCGCCCTCCTGTTTTGCTGCCGCACCTTGGCGGTCGCGGGGGATCGGTGGAAGGGGCGCTCCCGGATGCATCCTGCTCCTGTTTTGCTGCCGCAGTCCGGTGGCTGCAGAAGACCGGCAACGGAGGGCGCCAAACTATCCGCAACAACCAAGGTGCGGCAGCGAAAAGAGAAGCTGAGGGTATCCGGAAATACCCCCAGCTTTTTCAGGCTCATATGCGGTTGAATGGGCAAATGCCCACAGGTTTCCATCTGCCAAAACCCCCGTAACAAGGCGGGAAAAGGCATTTCAAACGCAGTTTGAAATGCCGCCGCCAGCGGCGGAAAAAGCGAGCCGGTTTCGAGGAAGCGGCGCGATTGGCGGACCCGAAGGGGCCGGGAATCGCAATGCCGCGACGGTGTGCAAGGGGGCAACGGAGCGGTATTCGGGATGCCCTCCCCCGCAGGGCGTCCCGAATATAGCGCAGTTTGCCCCGACGACGAATGGGGGCGCAAAGCCGCCGGGCTTCCCCGGCCCCCGCCCCCACGGGACGCCCCGTTTACACCATTTTCTCCGGACGGACAGTCTCGTCGAACTCCTCCGGCGTCAGCAGTCCCAGGGCCGTGACGGCCTCCTTCAGTGTGGTACCGTCGTGGAGGGCCTTCTTGGCGCATTTGGCCGCCGCCTCGTAGCCGATCTTCGGCGTCAGGCAGGTCACCAGCATCAGGGAGTTGTGGAGGTTGTAGGCCATCTTCTCCTCATTGGGCGTGATGCCCTCCACGCAGTGGACCCGGAAGGAATCCATCACGTCCGCCAGCAGACGGGCGGAGGTCAGGAAGTTGTACGCCGACACCGGCAGGAACACGTTCAGCTGGAAATTGCCCTGGCTGGCGGCAAAGCCGATGGCCGCGTCGTTGCCCATGACCTGCACCGCCACCATGGTGACGGACTCGCACTGGGTGGGATTCACCTTGCCGGGCATGATGGAGCTGCCCGGTTCGTTCTCCGGGATGTGCAGCTCGCCCATGCCGCACCGGGGGCCGCTGGCCTCCCAGCGGATGTCGTTGGCGATCTTCATGAGATTGGCCGCCAGGGCCTTCAGGGCGCCGTGGGCAAACACCAGGGCGTCCTTGCTGGTGAGGGCGTGGAACTTGTTCTCGTCTGGGGTGAAGTCCGCGCCGGTCAGCTGCCGAAGATAGCCGCAGACTGCCTCGTCGTAGCCCTTGGGGGCGTTGAGGCCCGTGCCCACGGCGGTGCCGCCGATGGCCAGACGGTGCAGCTCGTCCAGAGACGCCCGCAGCATCCGGCAGGGGGCCTCTATCAGCTCCCGCCAGCCGGAGACCTCCTGGGCGAACCGCAGGGGCGTGGCGTCCTGAAGATGAGTCCGGCCGATGCGGATCAGGTCGGGATACGCCTTTTCCAGCGTCTCAAAGGCCGCCGCCAGACGCTCCGCCGCCGACAGCACATCCTGCTCCACCGCCAGCGCCGCCGCAATGTGCAGCGCCGATGGGAAGGTGTCGTTGCTGGACTGAGAGGCGTTGACGTGGTCATTGGGATGGAGCTTCACGCCCCGGTCCGCCGCCAAATGGGCGATGACCTCGTTGACGTTCATGTTGGTCTGGGTGCCGCTGCCGGTCTGCCAGACCACCAGGGGGAACTCCCCGTCCCAATTGCCGTCCCGGATCTCCTGGCAGACAGCGGAGACGGCCTCCGCCTGCTCCGCCGTCAGCTTGCCGCAGTCCCGGTTGGCCCGGGCGCAGGCGTCCTTCAGGTAGGCAAAGGCGGTGATGATCTCTTTGGGCTGGCGCTGGCCGCCGATCTTGAAATTCTCCAGGCTCCGCTGGGTCTGGGCGCCCCAGTGGCAGTCCGCCGGGACGGCGATCTCGCCCATGGTGTCGTGTTCCATACGGATGTTCATATATGCAGGTCCCTCCATTGCAGATTCGTTGGTATCCAGTGGTTCCCATTATAGCGGCAAGACCGCCGTCTTGCAAGGCAGCGGAAGAAAATTGGATTTTCCGGTTGCTTTTTCCCCGCTCTGTGCGTATAATAGAGACACTGTCCGCTGCAATCCAGGGCGGACGGAATACGGAGCGGTATCGAAGTGGTCGTAACGAGCTTGACTCGAAATCGTGGTCGCTACTCGGTAGCCCCCTGACCGGAATCCCTTGATTTTATGGGGTTTTTCGGGTATTCTTAACTTAATATTTTTGCTTGTTCTCCCCATCAGTTCTCCC
>JALFSO010000002.1 GCA_022778785.1 Dysosmobacter sp.
GTTCTTTTTTGCAGGGGGAGTACGAGGGGGCGGGAGCCCCTTCGTATGGAATCGAATGTCTGCAAAAAGCCTGCGTTAGCAGGCGTTTGCGCCGCGCAGCGGCAGATTTTCGGTCCGCTGTGCGGTCCGAAAATCGAGACATTAGGCAGGCTGTCGGAAAAGTCTATGGACTTTTTCGACAGCCTGAGGACCGGCTGCAAAGCCGGTCCTTTTTGCGTCTATTCGCCCTCCGTCTCCGGAAACGCCAGTCCCGCCCGGAAGCCGCCGGTGCCGGAGACCACCAGATCTCCTGCAGCGGGATGCTCCTCGCATACGTACAGGTTGATCTGGACGCCGTCGGGCCGGTCCGGATAGTTCCGCACAGCGTAGGTATACCGGGTGACCGGTTTGCCCAGACACTGTTCCAGGTCCATGCCCTGAGATTCCTGGAGGACGTTATACTCCGCGTAGTCCTCCGGCAGACGGTCCGGGAAGAGAAGCTGGAAGGTCTCCAGCGGCTCGCTGTCTACCTCCCAGCCCCAGGACGCCAGATAAGCGACCCGATCCTCATTGGAGAGGAGCTGGGGCGTCTCCGATTCATCTCTGCCGCCGGAGAACAGGACGGCGGCCAGCGCAAGGACTGCCGCAGCGGCCAGCAGGACCAGCAGGAGCTTTTTTCTGGAGAATTTCGCGGTAAAAATGACCATAGAGGGATCATTCCTTTCCTTATGGAGCGTTCCCGGCACGGGGAGGCAGACAGGCAGCGGTTTTGCACGATGTCCTAAAGGTTTTTATTCCAATTCCGCGGGAATTATGATAGGATGGATACGATTCAAATAGGAGAGGGGAGAGCGTCCATGGCTGTGCAGCGCCTGGATAAGATCTTAGCGTCCACCGGACGGTGGTCCCGCCGGGAGGTGAAGCTGCTGGTCCGGCAGGGCCGGGTGCTGGCGGACGGACGGCCCGCCGCATCTCCGGAGGAGAAGTACGACCCGGCGGTCACGGCGCTGACCGTGGATGGGGAGGATATCGGCTACCGGGATGTCACATGGCTGATGATGAACAAGCCCGGTGGCGTGCTGTCCGCCACGGAGGATGGACAGGGCACGACGGTGCTGGATCTGCTGTCGCCGGAGCTGCGGCGCATCGGACTTTTTCCCGTGGGGCGGCTGGACAAGGACACGGAGGGTCTGATGCTTCTGACCAACGACGGTGATCTGGCGCACCACCTGCTGTCTCCCCGGCACCATGTGGACAAGGTGTACTTCGTCCGGGTCGCCGGACGGCTGACGGCGGCGGACCAGGCGGCGTTCCGGGAGGGCATGATCCTGGGAGACGGTCTGCACTGCATGCCGGCGGAGCTGGAGATCCTGACGGCAGGAGAGAACAGCGAGGCCCATGTGACCCTCCGGGAGGGAAAATTCCATCAGGTGAAGCGGATGCTGGCCGCTCTCGGAAAGCCCGTTCTCTATCTGAAACGGGTGGAGATGGGCAAATTGCCATTGGATATAAAACTGGCTCCGGGGGACTACAGATTCCTGACAGAGGAGGAGCTGGAATTGCTTCGACAGGTGTGAAAAGCATTTTCCGGATTTTCAAATGTTCGACAAAAAGCAGTCTATTTTTTTGTTGAAAAGGGAAAAAACATCTTGCAATCCGACAAAAATCCCGATATAATATAGACATTGACAATTTGCACAAAGAATTTTTATGAATTCCGAGTGAGGAGGCCGACTATGTCTGGGAGAATTTTTCAAAATGTAGTCCTGCAACTCAAGGAGAACACGGATCGCACGGTGGGCGTGATCGATGGAGAGGGCATCGTCATCGCCTGCAGCGAGCTTTCCATGATCGGACAGCGCTGGGCAGAGCACGTCAGCATCATCAATAACGCGGCTGGCGCCATGGTGACTTCCGATGGAAAGACCTTCAAGGCCCTCAACGGCTGGGGCAATCAGTTCGACTACGCCGCTTTTGCCTTTGGAGAGAATGAGATCAGCAAGACCGTCTGCTCCATGTCCACGGTGGCGCTGAACGCCGCCAAGTCCTATTACGAGGAGAAGCATGACCGGGGGTCCTTCATCAAGGACATCATCTCCGACAATATCATGCTGGGCGATATTTACATCCGCGCCAAGGAACTCCGGGTGGTGGCCGATGTGCCCCGGGGAGTCTTTGTCATCCGCTCTCTGCGAAAGGGAGAGTCCGTGCCTACGGACACCATCCAGTCCCTGTTCCCGGACCGGCAGAATGATTTTGTGCTCTCCGTGGGCGAGGGAGACGTGGTCCTCATCCGCCAGATGGCCGACGGCACCGGCGTCAAGGAGCTGAACCGCATCGCCGCCTCCATTGAGGAGTCCCTCCGCAACGGCACGGAGAGCTCTGTGGTGGTGGGCATCGGCACCGTCGCCCTGCACCTGCGGGATCTGGCCAAGAGCTACAAGGAGGCCAATATCGCCATTGAGGTGGGCAAGGTCTTTGACACGGAAAAGTACGTCATCAACTATGAGAATCTGGGCATTGGCCGTCTGATCTATCAGCTGCCCACCACCCTCTGCGAGATGTTCCTCCAGGAGGTGTTCAAGAAGAACCCCATCGACGCCCTGGACAAGGAGACCCTGTTCACCATCCACAAGTTCTTCGAGAACAATCTGAACGTATCCGAGACCGCCCGGAAGCTGTTCGTCCACCGGAACACTCTGGTGTACCGTCTGGAGAAGATCAAGAAGCTGACGGGTCTGGATCTGCGGGAGTTCGACGACGCCATCACCTTCAAGGTGGCGCTGATGGTCAAGAAGTATCTGACCTCACGGGGTATCGACTCCTGACCGTTTCCCAAAACTACATCCAACGCCTCCGGCACACAGCCGGAGGCGTGTTTCTTCAGAAGCAGGGGGGCGCAGAAGGGCGTTTTCAAACACGCCGCCCTCGGACTGCCCCGTGGAAATGCCTGCACTGCGCCGCCGCGGCAGAAAAACCGGCGGGACCGGGAAAAATTGAAAAAACGCTTGCATTCCGCGGAATTCTATGGTATCCTATCAGGGCGAAAAAGGGCGGTCCTCTGTCGTGCGGGGGCTGTAGTGTGCCATCCCGCCTGAAAAACGGTCATGAACGCCTATTAATTAGGAGGATATATCCATGGATCTCATCAAGGAACTGAACAAAGAGCAGCTGGCCAAGGAGATGCCCGAGGTCAAGATCGGTGACACCGTCCGTGTCCACGTGAAGGTCAAGGAAGGCTCCCGCGAGCGTATCCAGGTCTTCGAGGGCACCGTCATCGCCAAGAAGCACGGCGGCATCGAGGAGACCATCACCGTCCGCCGCATTTCCTACGGCGTGGGCGTGGAGAAGATTTTCCCCGTGCATTCTCCCTCCATTGACACCATCGAGGTGGTCCGCGGCGGTAAGGTCCGTCGTGCGAAGCTGTACTACCTGCGTTCCCGCGTGGGCAAGGGCGCCAAGGTCAAGGAAAAGCTGTAAAATGCTCGAAAAGGAGAGGCGTTGGCCTCTCCTTTTTCCTTTTTGCCCGATTTTTGCTACTGATTCTTGATGAAAAAGTTTCATCAAGAATCCCGCGTGCTGCGCACGCGCGAATTGTGCAGAGGCACCATTCGGCGTCTGCTGTGCATCAGTTCGATGAGCCAAATCAGAGATTTGGAGTCTCACTGATCATAAAAACTGAACGCGCTTCGTGCTATCAAACGGTTTGAACCGTTTTCATCAGTTTTCGTATCAGATTTCCGGCGGGAACCCTTGCTCTGCCGGATTTTTTTTGATATACTATAAAATCAGGTCATTATAGATTGCCGGCGCGCCATATCCCCGTTATAGCTGCGGAGACGGGAGAGAAACCGCGCCGGCACTTGGAGGATCAAGGTATGTGGAAGAAAACAGAGAAGCAGGAGAAGCCTGCGGAGACGGGCAGGGAGGAGAAGCAGATTCCGGACCGGGGCACCTATGAGTGGATGCAGGCCCTGGTCTGTTCCGTGCTGGCGGTGGTCCTGATCTTCACCTTCGTGATCCGCATCATCGGCGTCTCCGGCCACTCCATGCTGCACACGCTGCAGGACGGGGACCGGCTGCTGGTGCTGAACTCCCTGTTCTACCGGGACTATCAGTACGGGGACATCGTGATCCTGCGGAAGCAGACCTTCACCAGCGAGCCCATCGTCAAGCGGATCATCGCCACGGAGGGCCAGACGGTGGACATCGACTTCACCGCGGGCGTCGTCTACGTGGACGGCGAGGAGTTGGACGAGCCCTACATCGCGGAGCTGACCTTCGAGCAGGAGGGAACGGAATTCCCTCTGACGGTGCCGGAGGGCTCCATCTTTGTCATGGGCGACAACCGCAACGGCTCCAACGACAGCCGGGATTACCGTCTGGGCACGGTGGATACCCGGTATATCATCGGCAAGGCGGTGTTCCTGCTGTATCCGGGACCGGACAGCGTGACAGAGGAGAGGGACTACGGCCGCATCGGCCCCATCCACGGCACGGATGAGCTGGACGTGGATCTGACCAGAGCACAGAGGGCGTTGGCATGAATATTCAATGGTATCCCGGTCATATGACCAAGACCCGCCGGATGATCGCGGAGCAGCTGAAAAACGTGGATGCGGTGTGCGAGATCCTGGACGCCCGCATCCCCATCTCCAGCCGGAATCCGGACGTGGATGAACTGACGGCGGGAAAGCCCCGGCTGGTGGTGCTGAACCGGGTGGATCAGGCGGATCCCGCCGCCACCCGCCGCTGGGCGGACTGGTTCCGGGCCAAGGGCTACGCGGTGCTGGAGTCCAACGCCAAGGCCGGCGCGGGGACGAAGCAGTTCGCCGCCGCCGTCCGGGAGCTGCTGGCGGAAAAGGTGCGAGCCTACGCGGAAAAGGGACAGAACCGGGTGCTCCGGGTGATAATCCTGGGCATCCCCAACGTGGGCAAATCCACCTTTATCAATCAGGTGGCGGGCCGCAAGACCGCCCGCACCGAGGACCGGCCCGGCGTCACCCGCTCCAAGCAGTGGGTGCCCATCGACCGGGGGCTGGAGCTGTTGGACACACCGGGCATCCTGTGGCCCAAATTCGAGGACCAGAGCGTGGGATTGAATCTGGCCTACACCGGCGCGGTGAAGGACGACATCCTGGATGTGGAGACCCTGGGCTGCCATCTGATGGCCTACCTGGGGGATCGGTATCCCGCAGCGCTGGAGAGCGCCTATAAGCTGCCGGCCCTGCCGGAGCGGCAGCCGGAGGAAAACGACATCGCCTGGGGCTACCGTCTGCTGGAGGCGGCGGGGAGAAAGCGGGGCTTTCTCATCTCCGGCGGCGAGACGGACACGGAGCGCATGGCGAAGATCCTGCTGGACGAGTTCCGGGCAGGCAAACTGGGGCGGTTCACGCTGGAACTGCCGGGAGAAGGAGAGAAAACGGTATGAATTGTCCATTCTGCGGAAATCCCATGGAGGAGGGCAACGTGACCACGGCGGACAGCATCGGCCTGTTTTTCATGCCCAAGGGGATGCAGCCGGATCGCATATTCAACACCCACAAAAATATTGAGCACCGGGGCGGCCTGGTGCTGGACGGCCCTTACAGCGGCGGCAACTTCCGTCTGAACACCACGGAGATCCCGGCTCACGTCTGCAAGTCCTGCCGGAAGATCGTCATGGATTATTAAAGGAAGACGGCGGGTATGAGACGGAAGCAACAGGAGACCGTGGACCTGTGGGCCTGTGAGCGGGAACAGTGGGCGCAGGGTGTGCGGATCCTCTGCGGCGTGGACGAGGCGGGCGCCGGTCCGCTGGCGGGGCCGGTGTACGCCGCGGCGGTGATCCTGCCCAGGGAGGCGGACATCCCCGGCCTCAACGACTCCAAGCAGCTGACGGAGAAGCAGCGGGAGGCCCTCTACGACGTTATCACCGGCATGGCGGAGGCCTGGAGCGTGGCCCGGGTGGAGGCGGAGGAGATCGACGCCACAGACATCCTCAGCGCCCGGATGAAGGCCATGCAGCTGGCCATCGACGGTCTTGCCATCCAGCCGGATCTGGCCCTCATCGACGGCAACCGGGACCACGGAAAGAGCGCCGCCGTCACCACGCCCCATCTCACCATCGTGAAGGGCGACGGAAAGAGCGCGTCCATCGCGGCGGCGTCCATTCTGGCCAAGGTCAGCCGGGACCGGTATGTGTCCGGCGAGCTGGACTGCCAGTATCCCCAGTACCAGTTTGCCAAACACAAGGGATACGGCACGAAGCTCCACTATGCGATGCTGGACCAGTACGGCCCCTGTCCAGCTCACCGGCAGACCTTCCTGAAAAAGTGGGAGGACCGGAGGACATGAGCCGGACCAAAGACGCCGGAGACCGGGGAGAGGCGGCAGCCGCCCGGTATCTTTTGGATCGGGGCTGCGAAGTGCTGGACCGCCAGTGGCGGTGCCGGTACGGAGAATTGGACCTGGTGGCCCGGACGAAGGAGGGCGTCCTCTGCCTTGTGGAGGTGAAGCTCCGGAGCAGCCGCTCCGCGGCGCTGCCCCGGGAGTTCGTGGACGCCCGCAAGCAGGAGCGGCTGCGGAAGACGGCCATGGCCTATCTGACCGCCCATGGCTGGGAGGATGAGCCGGTCCGCTTTGACGTGGCGGAGGTTTGGCAGGACGGGGACGGAGGGATCCGCCTGGAATACCTGCCCGCCGCCTTTGAATAGGGAAAATACCGTCCGCGGCAGGCGCGGCGGAGATTATATAAGAAAATTCTTCCTGAAAGAGAGGAACCCAATATGAAATACTACAGCACCCGAGACGTATCCCTGCGCTATGACGCGGCGGACGCCATCAAGATGGGACTCAGCCGTGACGGCGGCCTGCTGACCCCCTGTGAGATCCCCCAGATCGACCGGGCCTTCCTGGAGAGCCTGGTCCCCGCGTCCTATCAGGAGCGGGCCGCGAAGGTCATGTCCCTGTACCTGACGGACTACACCGAGGCGGAGCTGAAGTCCTTTGCGGACAACGCCTACGGTCCCGACAAGTTCGACACCGCCGCCGTGGCCCCCGTCCGGAAGGTGGACGACCGCACCTACTGCCTGGAGCTGTGGCACGGCCCTACCTCCGCCTTCAAGGACATGGCCCTGCAGATGCTGCCCCAGCTGCTGTCCGCCGCCCTGCGGAAGACCGGCGAGGACAAGACCGTCTGCATTCTGGTGGCCACCTCCGGCGACACCGGCAAGGCCGCCATGGAGGGCTTCGCCGACGTGCCCCAGACGAAGATCATGGTCTTTTATCCCAAGGACGGCGTCTCCGCCATCCAGGAGCTGCAGATGGTGACCCAGGACGGCGCCAACGTGGGCGTCTGCGCCGTGGTGGGCAACTTTGACGATGCCCAGACCGGCGTGAAGCGCATCTTCTCCGACGAGGGCATCCGGGCGAAGCTGGCGGACCGGGGCTTTTTCCTGTCCTCCGCCAACTCCATCAACTGGGGGCGCATCCTGCCCCAGGTGGTGTACTACATCTCCGCCTACTGCGACCTCCTGCGGGACGGAAAGATCGCCATGGGCGATAAGGTGAATTTCTGCGTGCCTACCGGCAACTTCGGCGACATTCTGGCGGCCTATTATGCGGAGCGCATGGGCCTGCCCGTGGGCAAGCTGATCTGCGCCTCCAACCGCAACGACGTGCTGACGGACTTCCTGCGCACCGGCGTCTACGACCGGAACCGTCCCTTCCACACCACCATGAGCCCCTCCATGGACATCCTGATCTCCTCCAATCTGGAGCGTCTGCTGTTTGACCTGTCCGGGGAGAACGACGCCGAGATCCGCAGCTACATGGCCGCGCTGTCCAAGGACGGCAGGTACGAGGTGTCCGAGGAGATCAAGGGCAAGCTGAAGGAACTGTACTGGGGCGGCTTCTGCGACGAGGAGGGCACCGCCGCCTCCATTGCCAAATATTATAAGGAGTACGGCTATCTCATCGACACCCACACTGCCGTGGCGGCCAACGTCATGGAGCAGTACCGCATCGCCACCGGTGACGATACTGTGACGGTGTTCGTCTCCACCGCCTCTCCCTACAAGTTCGGCGACAGCGTTCTTACCGCCATCGGGGAGACCCCGGCGGAGAACAGCCTGGACCGCATCGGCCAGATGCAGGAGCTCACCGGCGTCCCGGCCCCGAAGCGTCTGGCGGCCCTGAAGGGCAAGGCCCGGCGGTTCGACCTGACCTGCGAGAAGGCGGGCATGGACGACGTGGTGCTGGATTTCCTGAAATAATCACGATCAGGGACGGGAGATTGCAGGTCCCCCCCTGCGGGGCAAAACTCCCATTCTCTTTTTCCAGAGGAAAAAGAGAATGCACCTTTTGATGGTGTAAGAGAAAAAGGCTTGGGCGGCGGCATTCCGGGCTTAGCCCGGAACGCTCGCAGCGCTTGTTACGGGGGCTTTGGCCTGGTAGTAGCCGGGGGCCTGGACTCCTGCGTCAGCCCTTGATATCAACGGAACTCCGGGTCCCGCCCGGATGCTCCGCCGTTCTCTTTTTGCTGCCGCACCCCGGCGGTCGCGGAAGCCTCCGGAAACGTCAGTTGGCAGTCTTCCGTGGCCACCGGACTGCGTCAGCAAAAGAGAAGCAGGGAGCATCCGGGAGCGCCCCAGCGCCAAGCTACCCCCAACTGCCAATGTGCGGCAGCAAAAAAGGAGCAGAAGAGCATTCGGAACTTCCCCTGATTTCTGAAATTGCCATATGCGGTTGAGTGATCCAAGCCACCAAACCGCCACCAGACCAAAACCCCCGTAAAACAGGCGGAAAAAGGCATTTCAGGCGGAGCCTGAAATGCCGCCGCCAGCGTCTTTTCTCTTGACACCATCAAAAAGCGCTTTCTCTTTTCGGCGCAACCGAAAAGAGAAAGGGGGTTTTGAAGCCGCCGGTCTCCACCGGCACCCCCGTCCTGACGGGAAAAGGTTTTGAAGCCACTGGGCTTCCCCGGCACCCCCACGCCCCGGGACGGGGCGCATATCCAAAAATCCCCGCGTAAGCGGACAAACAAGAAAGGGAGTGGTCAAATGGCCCTCTATGCCATCGGGGACCTGCACCTCTCCCTGACGGCGGACAAGTCCATGGAGGTCTTCGGGCCGGCGTGGGAACACTATGTGGACCGCATCCGGGAGTCCCTGTCAGTCCTGACAGAGGAGGACACCCTCATTCTGGCGGGGGACACCTCCTGGGGGATGTCCATGGAGGAGGCGGAGGCGGATTTCCGCTTCCTGGATCAGTTTCCCGGCCGGAAGCTGCTGGTGAAGGGCAACCACGATTATTGGTGGAACACGGTGTCCAAAATGAAGCGTTTCTTCGAGGAAAAGGGCATCCGGACCCTGGACTTCCTCCACAACAACTGCTTCTTCTACGGAGATCTGGCCCTCTGCGGCACCCGGGGCTGGTTTTTGGAGGAGGAGCAGAAACCCCACAACGCCAAGGTCCTGAACCGGGAGGTCCTGCGGCTGGAGGCGTCCCTGCAGGCGGCGGGGGAGCGGCCAAAGCTGTGCTTCCTCCACTATCCGCCGCTGTACCAGGGCTACCAGTGTCCGGAGATCCTGGCGGTGCTGGAAAAATACCGGGTGGAGACCTGCTGCTACGGCCATCTTCACGGTCCCGCCATCCGCCGAAGGTTCGAGGGAGAGCGGCACAATACCGTGTTTTCCCTGATTTCCGCCGACTATCTGGAATTTACCCCAAAAAAAATTTGCGAATAAACGAAATAAGTATAGATTTTTTTATTATTTTCTGTTAGAATCAGGTGTTGCACCGGTTCTGAGCCGATGATGAACGGAGGAATAAACAAAATGAGTGTGAAAAGCTGCGAAAAACTGGAGAAGAATCAGGTCGCTCTGACCATTGAAGTGGGCGCAGAGGAGTTTGAGGCCGCCGTCGAGAAGGCGTACCGCCAGAAGCGGAAGGATATCCGGGTCCCCGGTTTCCGTCCCGGCAAGGCTCCCCGCCAGTTGATCGAGAAGATGTACGGCGCCGAGGTGTTCTATGCCGACGCCATCGACCTGGTTTGGTTCGACGCATATAAAAACGCAGTGACCGAGGAGAAGCTGCAGGTGGTGGGCGATCCCAGCGTGGAGCTGGACGGCCAGGTCACCAAGGACGGCTTTACCTTCAAGGCCACCGTTCCCGTGTATCCCGAGGTCACCCTGGGCCAGTACAAGGGCCTGTCCGCCCCCAAGGCGGAAGTGAAGGTCACCGCCGCCGATGTCAACAAGCGTCTGGAGGAACTGGCTGAGCGCAATACCCGTCTGGTGTCCGTGGAGCGTCCCATCGAGACCGGCGATGTGGCCGTCATCGATTACAAGGGCGTTGACAACGGCGTTCCCTTCGACGGCGGTTCCGCCGAGAACTACAGCCTGGAGATCGGCTCCGGCTCCTTTGTCCCCGGCTTCGAGGATCAGCTCATCGGCATGAAGGCCGGCGATGAAAACGACATCAACATCACCTTCCCCGAGGACTATCACGCCGAGCTGGCCGGCAAGGCCGTGGTGTTCCACGTGAAGATCAACGAGGTCAAGGCCAAGGACGTCCCCGCCATGGACGACGAGTTTGCCAAGGACGTGTCCGAGTTCGACACCCTGAAGGAACTGAAGGCCGACCTGAAGAAGAAGATCACTGAGGAGCGGGAGGCCTCCGCCAAGCAGGCCTTTGAGGACGAGCTGATGCGTCAGGTGGCGGAGAACATCACCTGCGACGTGCCCCAGGCTATGGTGGACACCCAGGCTCACCGCTTCGTGGACAACTTCAAGATGCAGATTCAGTCTCAGGGCATCCCCTATGACCAGTATCTGAAGATCACTGGCATGGAGGAGAGCAAGCTGTTCGAGGACGCCAAGGAGCCCGCCCTGCGGCAGGTGCGCCTGGACGTGGCCCTGACGGAGATCATCAAGGTGGAGAACATTGAGGCCACCGACGAGGATGTGGAGAAGGAGTACGCCTCCATGGCCGAGAAGTACGGCATGGACGTGGAGACCGTGAAGAAGTACCTGACCCGCGAGGTGGTGGAGGACCAGGTGAAGACCCAGAAGGCCATCGCCGTGGTCACCGAGAGTGCCATCGCCACCAAGCCCGAGGAGCCTGAGGAGGGCGAGGAGAAGCCCAAGAAGAAGGCCGCCAAGAAGACCGAGAAGAAGGCCGAGGAGCCGGAAGAAAAAAAGGCTGAGGAGACGGAAGAATCCAAATAATTCCGGGCATACTAATTCCGGGAGAGCCTGAACGGCATACAAGCGCGGTATGCTTTTACATGAGTTCGACAAATTCTCGCAAGGCAATGTGGTATCATGGACCGGTCCTGTGCCGGAGCGGTCTGTGATGCCCGGATGGCTCCAGCGCCGGAAGTCCTCCCTCCGGGGACCGCGGCGCTGTTGCCATATCCATCGTGTGTGGCCGGGACGGGAGAGGAACAACTGGAGAGCATTCATTCAAGGAGGTCACAACTAATGAGTTTAGTCCCTTACGTGGTAGAGCAGACCAACCGGGGAGAGCGGTCCTACGACATCTTCTCCCGCCTGCTGAACGACCGTATCATCTTCCTGGGTGAGGAGGTCAACGCCACTACCGCCAGCCTGGTGGTGGCCCAGCTGCTGTATCTGGAGGCCCAGGACCCGGACAAGGACATTCAGCTGTATATCAACAGCCCCGGCGGCTCTGTCACCGACGGCATGGCCATCTATGACACCATGCAGTATATTAAGTGCGACGTGTCCACCATCTGCGTGGGCATGGCGGCCAGCATGGGCGCGTTCCTGCTGTCCTCCGGCGCCAAGGGCAAGCGTCTGCTGCTGCCCAACGCGGAGGTCATGATCCACCAGCCCTCCGCCGGCACCCAGGGCAAGGTGACGGATATGGAGATCGACGTGGAACACTTCCTGCGGATCAAGAAGCGGTTGAATGAGATCCTGGCGGAGAATACCGGAAAGACCTCTGAGGAGATCAAGGCGGCCTCTGAGCGGGATCACTGGATGACCGCCCAGGAGGCGCTGGACTTCGGCCTGGTGGATAAGATCATCCAGCACCGCTGAGACGGAACAAGGGGCGCGGCCCCAACGGCAAATACTTGTTGAATCTGAGGTAGTACCATGAATGACGACGGTAAGAAGTCCCTTCGCTGTTCCTTCTGCGGAAAGCACGAACAGCAGGTCCACAGAATGATCCAGGGGCCGGGCGTGCGCATCTGCGATGAGTGCGTCCAGCTGTGCATGAGCATCCTGAACGACGGCTACGAGGACACCGGCAGCGATCTGGACGATATTCCCGACAAGCTGCCCACCCCCAGAGAGATCCGGGAGGTGCTGGACCAGTATGTCATCGGGCAGGAGGAGGCGAAGATCGCCCTGTCCGTGGCAGTCTACAACCATTATAAGCGGATCTATTTCGGCGGCGGAGACGACGTGGAGCTGCAGAAGAGCAACATCCTGCTCATCGGCCCCACCGGCTCCGGCAAGACGCTGTTCGCCCAGACCCTGGCCCGCATTCTGCAGGTGCCCTTCGCCATCGCCGACGCCACCACCCTGACGGAGGCCGGCTACGTGGGCGACGACGTGGAGAACATCCTGCTGCGCCTGCTCCAGGCCGCCGACTTCGACGTGGAGAAGGCGGAGCGGGGCATCATCTACGTGGACGAGATCGACAAGATCGCCCGGAAGAGCGAGAACACCTCCATCACCCGGGACGTGTCCGGCGAGGGCGTGCAGCAGGCGCTGCTGAAGATCGTGGAGGGGACTGTCGCCAACGTGCCGCCCCAGGGCGGCCGGAAGCACCCCCATCAGGAGTTTATCCAGGTGAACACGAAGAACATTCTGTTCATCTGCGGCGGCGCCTTCGACGGTCTGGACAAGATCATCGAGCGCCGGGTGGAGGAGAAGAGCATCGGCTTCGACGCCCCCATCGCCAGCAAGAAGAACAAGGACGTGGGCCAGCTGTTCAAGCAGGTCCAGCCCCACGATCTGCTGAAGTTCGGCATCATCCCCGAGCTGGTGGGCCGTCTGCCTGTGGTGGCGTCCCTGAACAGCCTCAGCAGGGAGGACCTGGTCCGCATCCTGACAGAGCCGAAGAACGCCCTGGTGAAGCAGTATCAGAAGCTGCTGGAATACGACGATGTGGATCTGGAGTTCCAGCCCGAGGCGCTGGAGGCCATCGCAGACAAGGCCATCGCCCGGAACATCGGCGCCCGGGGCCTCCGGGCCGTCATGGAGGGCCTGCTGACCCAGATCATGTATGACATCCCCTCCGACCCCACAGTGGAGAAGGCAGTCATCACCAAGGAGTGCGTGGAGGGCACGGGAGAACCCGAACTGACCCGCAATCCCAACAAGATCAACTACGCGGTAAAGCTGAACACCGGCAAGGGAGAGGCGTCCAAGCAGTCCTCCACCCCCGCTTCGGCGTCTTAAATTTCCCCAGTGCATGACAGGAGGGACGCCCTGCGGCGTCCCTCCTTTGCCATACGGCGGGTGTCCGGAGCGCAAGCGCATCCCTGCCGGACACCGCGGAAAGGAGCACCATGGAACCGATAACCCTGAATATTCCCGTTCTGGCCCTCCGGGGCCTGACGGTTTTCCCACATATGAACCTGAGCTTCGAGGTGGAGCGCCTCATCTCCATCCGGGCACTGGAGCACGCCATGGAGACGGACCAGAAGGTCTTTCTGGTGACCCAGCGGGAGATCGGCGTGTCCGCGCCCCAGGAGCAGGATCTCTACGAGATCGGCACGGTCTCCCGCATCACCCAGATCCTGCGGACCTCCCCCACCTCCGTCCGGGTCATGGCGGAGGGCGAGACCCGGGCGCGGCTGAAGCGCCTGTGGCAGACCACGCCCTATCTCCAGGCCAACGTGGAGGCCATCCCGGAGGAGGAAGAATCCCCGTCCTTCACCCGTAGCCCCCGGACGGAGGCGCTGCTGCGCCAGACCATCAACCTGTTCGGCGAGTACGCCCAGCAGGCGGGGGGCGTGCCGGAGGAGGTCCAGACCACGGTCCTGGACAGCCGGGACCTGGGCTATCTGGCGGATTACATCGCCCAGAACATCAATCTCCGGGCGGAGGACAAACAGGAGATCCTGGAGGAGCTGAATCCCTACCTGCGCCTGAAGCGGCTGAACCGGATCCTGGCCCACGAAAACGACGTGTTGAGCTTTGAGCGGGAGATGGAGGGAAAGGTCCGTGCCCATCTGGAGCAGTCCCAGCGAGAGCAGATCCTCCGCACCCAGATCAAGGTCATGCAGAACGAGCTGGGAGACTCCGGCGACGATGACGACGAGCTGGAGGACTACCGCAGCCGCATCCTGGAGCTGAAGCTGTCGGAGGACACGGAAAATCACCTGCTGAAGGAGGTCACGAAGCTGTCCAAGCAGCCCTTCGGCAGCGCCGAGGGCGCGGTGATCCGGAACTATCTGGACGTGTGCCTGGAGATGCCGTGGAACACGGAGACGAAGGAGCGCCTCAGCGTGGAGGCGGTGCGGAAGGCCCTGGACAAGGATCACTTCGGCCTGGAAAAGGTGAAGGAGCGCATCCTGGAGACGCTGGCGGTGCGGCAGATGAACCCGGAGGGCCGGGCGCCCATCATCTGTCTGGCGGGCCCTCCCGGCGTGGGCAAGACCTCCATCGCCATCTCCATCGCCAAAGCCCTGAACCGGAAGCTGGCCCGGCTGTCCCTGGGCGGCGTCCGGGACGAGGCGGACATCCGGGGCCACCGGAAGACGTACATAGGCTCCATGCCCGGCCGCGTCATCGAGGCCATCAGCCGCTGCGGGTCTATGAATCCCCTGATGCTGCTGGACGAGATCGACAAGCTGGGCAATGACTACCGGGGCGATCCTGCCTCGGCGCTGCTGGAAGTGCTGGACAGCGAGCAGAACAGCTCTTTCCGGGACCACTTCCTGGAGATCCCGGTGGATCTGAGCCGCGTCATGTTCATCACTACCGCCAACACCACCTCCACTATTCCCCGGCCCCTGCTGGACCGGATGGAGGTCATTGAGCTGGGCAGCTACACCGACGAGGAGAAGCTTCAGATCGCAAAGCAGCATCTGCTGCCCAAACAGCTGAAGGAGAACGGTCTGAAAAAGACCCAGCTCCGGCTGGGAGACGACACCATCCGGGCCATCATCCGGGACTACACCCGGGAGTCCGGCGTCCGCCAGCTGGAGCGCCAGCTGGCCAAGGTGTGCCGGAAGGCGGATATGCGCCTGCTGACCGGCGATGTAAAGCGAATCACCGTGACGGAAAAGGACCTGCACGACGCCCTGGGCGCCGCCCCCTATCCTCCCGCCCTCCACACGGAGACAGAGGAAGTGGGCGTGGTCAACGGTCTGGCGTGGACCGAGGCCGGCGGCGAGATCCTGGAGGTGGAGGTCAACGTCATGGACGGCACCGGAAAGCTGGAGTTCACCGGCAATCTGGGCGACGTGATGAAGGAGTCCGTCCAGGCGGCCCTCAGCTGCCTGCGGAGCCGGGCGGTTCAGCTGGGCATCGACCCGGAGTTCTACAAGAAGAAGGACATCCACGTCCACTTCCCGGAGGGCGCGGTGCCCAAAGACGGTCCCTCCGCCGGCATCGCCATTGCCACGGCCCTGACCTCCGCCCTGACGGACCGGAAGATCAACGCCCACCTGGCCATGACGGGCGAAATCACCCTGCGGGGCAGGGTGCTGCCCATCGGCGGTCTGAAAGAGAAGACCATGGCCGCCCTGCGCAACGGCGTCCGGACGGTCATCATTCCCAGGGACAACGTCCGGGACCTGGACGAGATCGATCAGACGGTGCGCTCCGCCCTGCGGTTCGTGCCGGTGAAGACGGTGGACGAGGTGCTCTCCGAGGCCCTGGTGCCCCAGACGGCGAAGCTGCCCGTCCTGCGGAAGGAGACGCCGGAGGCCGCCGCGGCCTTCGCCCCCATCCCGGCGGCCCAGAGCGGCGGCGACGCCGTCCTGCGGCAGTAATCAGACAGAAAGAGGGAGTCCATGGCTCTGAATTTTAACAAAACGGAATTTGTCCGGGCCGCCGCCCGGCAGTCGGATTTCCTGCGGGACGGCCTGCCCCAGCTGGCTTTTGCGGGCCGGTCTAACGTGGGGAAGTCCTCCGTCATCAACCGGATCGTGAACCGGAAGAACCTGGCCTATGTAGGGGCGTCCCCGGGAAAGACCACCCAGATCAACTACTTCCGGGTGGACGGCGGCGCCTATCTGGTGGACCTGCCGGGCTACGGCTACGCCAAGGTCTCCAAGGCGGAGAAGGAGCGGTGGGGCCGGCTGATGGAGTCCTATTTCCAGGACGAGGGCGGGCTCATCACCCTGGGCGTGCAGATCGTGGACATCCGCCACAAGCCCACCGCCGATGACGTCACCATGTACAGCTGGTTCCGGGACAGCGGCTGCCCCTCCGTGGTGGTGGCCAACAAGCTGGACAAGCTGAAGAAGAGTCAGGTGGAACCGGCGCTGGCCCTGATCCGGGAGACGCTGGAGCTACCGGAGGACGCCCTGCTGATCCCCTTTTCCGCGGAAAAGGGCACCGGCCGGGAGGAGTTGATCCGGGCGCTGCTGGCGGCCTGTTCATAAGCGAGATGAGGGAGGCGTTTTCGGACGTCTCCCTTGTTTTCGGAAAAAAGTTTTCAATTCCCCCCTATGCAAAAAGGGGAAAATACGGTACAATAACCAGGAAGAACATGGCCGTCCCTCTGAGCTGCTGAAGCTGCGGAGGAGCGGTGAGAGAGAAACTATTCATCTGGAGGGGAATATCCAATGGACAAAGCGGTTTACAAGCGGGTCCTGCTGAAGATCAGCGGCGAGGCCTTGGCGGGAGACAAGCACACCGGCCTGGATTTCGACGTCATCGGCAGGGTCTGCGACGTCATCAAGGAGTGCCAGGCCATGGGTGTCCAGGTGGGCATCGTCATCGGCGGCGGCAACTTCTGGCGGGGGGCCAAGAACAGCGGCGGCAAGATGGAGCGCACCCGGGCCGACCACATGGGCATGCTGGCCACCGTCATGAACTGCCTGGCCGTGGCGGATGTGATGGAGCAGAAGGGCATCGACGTCCGGGTCCAGACCGCCGTGGAGATGCGGGCCGTGGCGGAGCCCTACATCCGCTCCAAGGCCATCCGGCATCTGGAGAAGGGCCGGGTCGTCATCTTCGGCGCCGGCACCGGCAACCCCTATTTCTCCACGGACACCGCCGCCGTGCTGCGGGCCGCGGAGATCAACGCCGACGTGATCCTGCTGGCCAAGAATGTGGACGGCGTCTACTCCGCCGACCCCGTGAAGGACCCCACCGCCGTGAAATACGACACCATCACCTACGACGAGGTGCTGGCGCAGCACCTGATGGTCATGGACTCCACCGCCACGTCTCTGTCCATGGACAATCACATCCCCGTATTGCTGTTTGCCCTGAAAGACCCTGAGAACATCCTCCGCGTACTGCGGGGCGAGAAAATCGGAACGATCGTAAAGGAGTAATCGTCATGTTGAAGGA
Organism: Dysosmobacter sp.; assembly: GCA_022778785.1. Lineage (GTDB taxonomy): Bacteria > Bacillota > Clostridia > Oscillospirales > Oscillospiraceae > Oscillibacter. The sequence continues at coordinate 17,472 of JALFSO010000002.1, forward strand.
AGCCTACAAGGTCTACGAACAGAAAATGAACAAGAGCATCGACTCCGTGGCTGCGGATTTTGCCTCCGTCCGCGCGGGCCGTGCCAACGCCGCCGTGCTGGACCGCATCATGGTGGACTATTACGGCGTCCCCACCCCCATCCAGCAGATCGCCTCCATCAGCTCTCCGGATCCCCGGACGCTGGTGATCCAGCCCTGGGACACCAAGGCCGTAAAGCTCATCAAGAAGGCCATTGAGACCTCCGATCTGGGCATCAATCCCCAGGACGACGGCCGCTGCCTGCGGCTGGCCTTCCCCCAGCTGACGGAGGAGCGCCGCAAGGAGCTGGTGAAGCAGATCCACAAGTACGCCGAGAACGGCAAGGTGGCCATCCGGAACATCCGCCGGGACGCCATGGAAGCCTTCAAGAAGCAGGAGAAGGCCTCCGAGATCACCGAGGACGACCGGAAGCAGGCTGAGAAGGACCTCCAGAAGATGACTGACGACAGCTGCAAGAAGCTGGACGAACTTCTGGCAAAAAAAGAAAAGGAACTGATGGCAGTCTGATGGCCGCCGTCCAACGAAACGATACGGCGGGGCAGGTGGATCAGACACGCCTGCCTCGCCATATTGCGATTATTATGGATGGCAACGGGCGCTGGGCCACCCGCCGGGGACTGCCCCGCACCGCCGGCCACAAGGCCGGGGCGGAGACCTTCCGCCGCATTGCCACCTACTGCAAGAACATCGGCGTCCAGTATCTCACCGTGTATGCCTTCTCCACGGAGAACTGGAAGCGTTCCGCCGATGAGGTCAGCGCCATCATGGCGCTGCTGAAGCGGTATCTGCTGGAAGCGGTGGATACCATGGAGCGGGACAATATCCGGCTCCACTTTTTCGGGGACATGACGCCCATCTCCCCGGAGCTGCGGGCCCTGGCCCATGAGACCGACGAGATCACGGAGCATCTGTCCAAGGACGCCTTCCAGGCCAACGTGTGCCTGAACTACGGCGGCCGGGACGAGATCCTACGGGCGGTGCGGCAGTTCGCCGCGGACTGCACGGCGGGGGAGCGGAAGCCGGAGGAGCTGGACGACGCCCTGTTCTCCTCCTATCTGGACTCCCGGGGCATCCCGGACCCGGAGCTGATCATCCGCCCCAGCGGGGAGCTGCGGCTCAGCAACTTCCTGCTGTGGCAGTGCGCCTATTCGGAGCTCTATTTCACGGATGTGCTGTGGCCGGACTTCGACGAGGCGGAGCTGGACCGGGCCATCGCGGCCTATCAGGCCAGAGACCGGCGATTCGGCGGTGTAAAGAAATAAGAACCTGTATTCACAGCCGCTGAACGCTGCGTAGGCGATCTTTTTCCCGCCATACCGCGTCAATTTTCTTGCGATCCGTCAGGATGGCTGCGGAAAATTTCCTTGTCTGGCAAGAAAAATTCACGCCTGCCCATCATCCCCCAGCTGTGAATACAGATTCTAAGCCATTTGACAAGAGGACTGGTGTTATGTTCAAACGTGTGATGGTTGCCGTGGTGGGCATTCCGTTTTTGCTGCTGGTGCTGATCTGGGCGCCGGACTGGGCTACCATGGCCTTGGTAGCGGCCATGTGCGCCATCGGCTCCCATGAGCTGATGCACGCCGCTGCCGGAGAGAAAGGTAGGCGTCTCATTCCCCTGACGGCGGCTGCGGCGGCGCTGGTGCCTGTGTGCGTCTATCTGGAGGAGAGCGTGCGGAACGCGAAACTGACGGCCATGCCGGTGCTGCCGGTGACGGCGGCGCTGGCCATGGTGTTCGTGTTTCTGCTGTTTGTCTGTGCCATCCTGCACTACGGCAAGGAGACTGCCATCCCCTTCGCGGACGTCACCGCCGCCATCTTTGGAGGACTGGTGTTCCCGCTGATGCTCAGCTGCCTGCTGCGGCTGCGGTTGACAGGGGGCGTCATCGGCAAGGCGCTGGTGTTCCTGCCCCTGTGCATCGCCTTTGGCAGCGATACCTTTGCCCTGTTTGCCGGGATGCTGTTCGGCAAGCACAAGCTGGCCCCCCATGTCAGCCCCAAAAAAACGGTGGAGGGCGCCATCGGCGGTCTGGTGGGCGGCGTGTTCGGCGCGCTGCTGCTGACCGTGATCGTCACCCATATCATCCGTGACGCTTTCATGGGGCCGGTGCATATCCTGCTGTTCGGCATCATCGGCAGCTTTGTCAGCCAGATCGGCGATCTGAGCTTCTCCGTCATCAAGCGGGAGTTCGGCGTCAAGGACTACGGCAAGCTGCTGCCGGGCCACGGCGGCATTCTGGACCGGTTTGACAGCGTGACCTTCGTCGCGCCCTTCGTGTGGCTGACGATCAGCATACTTCCGTTCCTGTGAGGATATGATCTGCTATGAGTAAAGTGATTTCGATACTGGGCTCCACCGGCTCCATCGGCCGTCAGACCCTGGACGTGGCGGAGCAGCTGGGAACCCGGGTGGCGGCCATCACCGCCAACTCCAACGTGGACCGCGCGGAGGAGCAGGCCCGGAAGTTCCATCCCGCTTTGGCGGTGATGTACGATCCGGCGGCGGCGAAGGAACTGAAAAGCCGCCTGTCGGACACGGATATCCGGGTATCCTCCGGCATGGAGGGCCTGCTGGAGGCCGCGTCGCTGCCGGAGGCGGACACCGTGGTCACCGCCGTGGTGGGCATGATCGGCCTGCGGCCCACGCTGGCCGCCATTCAGGCGGGAAAGCGCATCGCCCTGGCCAACAAGGAGACGCTGGTCTGCGCCGGAGAGCTGGTGATGGCCGAGGCTGCCCGCTGCGGCGCAGAGATCATTCCGGTGGACTCGGAACACTCCGCCATTTTCCAGTGCTTACAGGGCAGCCGGGACCGGAGCGAGGTGCGGCGCATCCTGCTGACCTGCTCCGGCGGGCCGTTCTACGGCATGAAATTTGAGGAGCTGGCGGCCATGACCAGGGCGGACGCCCTGAAGCATCCCAACTGGAAGATGGGTCCCAAGATCACCGTGGACTGTGCCACGCTGATGAACAAGGGCCTGGAGGTCATCGAAGCCATGCGGCTGTACCGTCTGCCGCTGGAACAGGTCTCCGTGGTGATCCATCGCCAGAGCATCGTCCACTCTATGGTGGAGTTCCGGGACGGCGCGGTGATGGCCCAGCTGGGCACGCCGGATATGCGTCTGCCCATCCGGTACGCTCTGACCTATCCGTACCGGGCGGACAGTCCGCTGGAACCCCTGGATTTGCTGTCCTGTCCGCCGCTGACCTTTGCCGCGCCGGATCTGGAAGCGTTTCCCTGCCTGCGGCTGGCCATGGAGGCCGTCACGGAGGGCGGCACCGCCTGCGCCGTGCTGAACGGCGCCAACGAGGCGGCGGTGGGCCTGTTCCTGCGGGATAAGATCGGCTTCAACGACATCCCCGGACTGGTGGCATCCGCGCGGGAGGCGGTGCCTGTCCGGCAGGCCGGGGATCTGGAGGCAATCCTGGGGGCGGACCGGCAGGCCCGCGAGATCGTGCTGGAGGGCAATTTATAAGGAGTTTTTCTGCGTATGACCATCGTTTATATCCTGGCGGCCATCCTGATGTTCGGCCTGCTGATCGCGGTGCATGAGCTGGGCCATTTTTTGGCGGCGAAGGCCTGCGGCGTGCAGGTCAACGAGTTTTCCATCGGCATGGGCCCCTGCCTGTACGACCGGAAAAGGGGAGAGACCCAGTACTCCCTGCGTCTGCTGCCCATCGGCGGCTTCTGCGCCATGGAGGGGGAGGAGGAGCAGTCCGACAACCCCCGGGCGCTGAACAATCAGGGCTTCTGGAAGAAGTTCGTCATCTTTGCCGCCGGGGCGTTTATGAATTTCCTCACCGGCTTTGTTATCGTCCTGATTTTGTACAGCGGCGCCCAGCAGTTTCTGGTGGCCCAGGTCGCGGGGGTGGCCCCGGAGTTTCAGGAGAAAAACGGCGTCACGCTCCAGGAGGGCGACGAGTTCTACGCCATCAACGGCCAGCGGGTCTACGTCTACAGCGACGTCAGCCTGCTGCTGGGCCTCAACCAGGGCACGCCGCTGGACCTGGTGGTCCTGCGGGACGGTGAGAAGATCACGTACAGCGATCTGGCGTGGGATACGTTTACCGCCATGGACGGGGAAACCTACACCGGCTACGGCATTTACCGCAATGCACGGACGGAACCGGCCACGGTGCTGAACAAGCTGACGTACAGCTGGCGGAACACCGTGGACTTTGCCCGCATTGTCTGGCTGAGCCTGCGGATGCTGGTCACCGGCGAGGCGGGGCTGAACGACGTCAGCGGACCGGTGGGCATCGTCTCCACCATCACGGAGGTGGGCCAGCAGTCGGAGACCGCCCGGCAGGCACTGGACAACATCCTGTATTTCGCGGCCCTCATCGCCGTGAACCTGGCGGTGATGAACCTGCTGCCCATCCCGGCGCTGGACGGCGGCCATATCTTTTTCCTGATTCTGGACACTCTGGCCATCCGGCTGTTCCGGCGGAAGATCCCCGACCGGTATGAGAACGCCCTGAACAGCGCCTGCTTCGCCCTGCTGATGGGCTTCATGCTGCTGGTGACGTTCCATGACGTATTCAAACTCTTTCAATAGACAGGAGAACAAGGGAGGCATTTTCCCATGACAAAGCGAATCTTCGTGGGCCAGGTGCCCGTGGGCGGCGGCGCCCCGGTGTCCATCCAGTCCATGTGCAATACAAAGACCGACGATGTGGCCGCCACCGTGGCCCAGATCAGAAAGCTGGAGGACGCCGGATGCGAGATCATCCGGGTGGCCATTCCGGATGAGGCGGCGGCGAAGGCGGTGGACAAAATCAAAGAGCAGATCCACATCCCCCTCATCGCCGACATCCATTTCAACTACAAATACGCCCTGATGTGTGCGGAGCGGGGCATCGACGCCATCCGCATCAACCCCGGCAACATCGGTGCGGAGGAGAACGTGAAGGCCGTGGCGGACGCCTGCCGCAGCCGGAGCATCCCTATCCGCATCGGCGTCAACGGCGGCTCCCTGGAAAAGGAGCTGCGGGCCAAATACGGCGGCGTCACAGCGGAGGCGCTGGTGGAGAGCGCCATGGGCCACGTCCACCTGCTGAATAAGTTCGACTTTGACGACATCTGCATCTCCGTCAAATGCTCTGACGTGCCCCTGACCATGGCGGCCTACCGGCTGCTCCATGAGCGGACGGATTATCCGCTGCACCTGGGCGTCACCGAGGCGGGGACGCCCTCCATGGGCATCATCAAATCCGCCATGGGCATCGGCGGACTGCTGTGCCTGGGCATCGGCGACACCATCCGGGTGACGCTGACGGCGGACCCGGTGGAGGAGGTTTACGCGGGGCAGAAGATCCTGCGGGCGGCGGGACTGCGGAAGACCGGCGTGAACCTCATCGCCTGCCCCACCTGCGGCCGCACCCGCATCGACCTGATCCCCATTGCCGAGGAGGTGGAGCGGCGGCTTCAGAACTGCAACAAGAACATCACCGTGGCGGTGATGGGCTGCGCCGTCAACGGCCCCGGCGAGGCCTCCGCCGCCGACATCGGCATTGCCGGCGGTAAGGGTGAGGGTCTGCTGTTCCGCAAAGGAGAGATTCTTTACAAAGTCCCGCAAGAGCGCCTTGTGGACGCGCTGATGGCGGAGATCGAAAAGCTGTAAGGACATTCAGAATGGCGGCGCGGGTTCCCGCGCCGCGTTCCTGTGTTTTCCTTATTTGGACGTTTTTGAGATTACGGAGAGAATTCGATGGCACAGAAGATACCATTTTTCAATCTGTTCGCGGATCTGCTGCCGCCGCCGGAACTGAAGCTTCGGCTGGCGGGGGCCTTTATCACCGGCGCGGTCATCGACCAGAAGGCCGGCACCATGGATGTGGATGTCACCACCCGGCAGCCGCTGCCGGACCAGGATGTCCGGGATCTTCAGGAGATGATCCGGGTGACATACGGCTTTACCCGGGTGGGTGTCCGGGCCAAGTGCCTGAACCAGCCGCTGCCGGATTCCTTCCGGGCGGACGCCGGCGGCGGACAGAGCACCGGCAACGGCGGCAAGAAGGAGGAGCGGAAGGTGTCCTCCGTCCTGTTCGGCAATCCCATCAAGGGAAAGCCGGTGCCCATGAAGGAGCTGAACCTGAAAATGGGCAACGCCACTGTGGCGGGAAAGGTCTTCGCCGCGGAGTGCCGGGAGACCCGGCGGCCCGGCATGTGGCGCCTCAGTTTTGACATGACGGACTACACCAACTCCGTCACCGTCCAGAAGAACCTCAGCGCCAAGGAGGCGGAGAGCTTCGGGAACGCCGTCCAGCCGGGAATGTGGCTGATGGTCCAGGGCAAGATGGAGCCCACCTGGGACGGCAAAGACATCCAGCTGAACCCCTATCACGTCAACGTCATCGAACACAAGGGCCGGGAGGACAAGGCGGAGGAGAAGCGGGTGGAGCTGCATCTCCACACCCGCATGAGCAACATGGACGCTTTGACGGACACCGGCTCCGTGGTGAAGCAGGCCATCAAATGGGGCCACCCCGCCATCGCCATCACGGACCACGGCGTGGTCCAGTCCTTCCCGGACGCCGCCAAGGCGTCGGGGGGGAAGATCAAGATTCTCTACGGAATGGAAGGCTACTTCGTCAACAATCTGGACGACCGCATCGCCGTCCACGGCGACCAGGACTGCGACCTGGACGATGAGATCGTCTGCTTCGACATCGAGACCACCGGCCTGAAGGTGAACCGGGAGGCCATTACCGAGATCGGCGCGGTCATCCTGAGCCACGGCGAGGTGAAGGACTGCTTCCAGACCTTCGTGAATCCCAACCGGAAGCTGACGCCGGAGATCATCGGCCTGACGGGCATCACCGACGACATGCTGCGGGGCGCGCCCCAGCTGAAGGAGGCCCTGACCAACTTCCTGAACTTCGTGGGCGGACGGCCCCTGGCGGCCCACAACGCGGAGTTCGACATCAGCTTCATCCGGGAGGGCTGCCGGAAGACGGGACTGGAGTTCCACCCCACCTATATCGACTCCCTGATCCTGGCCCAGAACCTGCTGCCGGGACTGGGCAAGTACAAGCTGGACGTGGTGGCGGAGGCGTTGGACCTGCCCGCCTTCAACCACCACCGGGCGTCGGACGACGGCGCCACCGTGGGCTATATGCTGATCCCCTTCTGGAAGATGCTCCGGGAGCGGGGCGTCAACCGCCTCCAGGAGATCAACCGGGAGATGGAGAAGCTGCGCCCTCTGGGCAACAAGGTGAACCGCCATCCCCGGCACATCATCCTGCTGGCCCGGAACAAGATGGGCCTGAAGAACCTGTACCAGCTGATCTCCCTGTCCAACCTGAAATACTTCAAGCGGGTGCCCATCATTCCCAAGAGCGCCCTGAAGCAGCACCGGGAGGGCCTCATCATCGGCGCGGCCTGCGAGGCGGGCGAGCTGTTCCGGGCGGTAGTGGACCACAAGGACTGGGACGAGCTGAAGCGCATCGCCTCCTTCTACGACTATCTGGAGATCCAGCCCCTGTGCAACAACATGTTCATGCTGCGGGACGGCACCGTCCGCTCTGTGGAGGAGCTGAAGGAGTTCAACCGCACCATCGTCAAACTGGGCGAGGAACTGGGCAAGCCCGTCTGCGCCACCGGCGACGTCCACTTCCAGGAGCCGGAGGACGAGGTCTACCGCCACATTCTGCTGGCCTCCAAGAAGTTCCCCGACGCCAACGAGTCCCTGCCCATCTACTTCCGCACCACCGACGAGATGCTGGAGGAGTTCCAGTACCTGGGGAAGGAGAAGGCCTACGAAGTGGTGGTGAAGAACCCCCGGGCCATCGCCGACACGGTGGAGACCATCGAGCTGCTGCCCAAGGGCCACCTGTTCCCGCCCCGGCTGGAGAACTCCCACGAGGACCTGTACAACATGGTCTGGGGCAAGGCCCATGAGCTGTACGGCGACGACCTGCCGGAACTGGTGCAGAAGCGTCTGGAGACGGAGCTGAACGGCATCCTGGGCCGGGGCTACGACGTCATCTACATGAGCGCCCAGAAGCTGGTGCAGCGCAGCCTGGAGAACGGCTATCTGGTGGGCTCCCGAGGTTCCGTGGGCTCCTCGCTGGTGGCCTACATGGCCGGCATCACGGAGGTCAACGCTCTGGCGCCCCACTACCGTTGCCCCAACTGCCGCCACACGGAGTTCATTCTGGACGGCTCCTACGGCTGCGGCGTGGACATGCCGGACAAAAACTGCCCCGTCTGCGGCACAAAATACGCCAAAGAGGGCTTCGACATCCCCTTCGAGACGTTCCTGGGCTTCGGCGGCGACAAGGTGCCGGATATCGACCTGAACTTCTCCGGCGAGTACCAGGCCAAGGCCCACCGCCACGCCATTGAGATGTTCGGCCAGACCCAGGTGTTCCGGGCGGGCACCATTGGCACCCTGGCGGAGAAGACCGCCTTCGGCTTCGTGAAGAAGTATCTGGAGGAGAACGGCATCGTGGCCGGCAGGGCGGAGGAGAACCGGCTCACCCAGGGCTGCGTGGGCGTCCGGCGCACCACGGGCCAGCATCCCGGCGGCCTGGTGGTGGTGCCCGACGACCTGGACGTGGAGGATTTCTGCGCCGTCCAGCACCCGGCGGATGACGACGGCTCCGACACCATCACCACCCATTTTGAATACCACTGCATGGAGGACAACCTCCTGAAGCTGGACATGCTGGGACACGATGATCCCACCATGGTCCGCATGATGGAGGATCTCACCGGCGTCAACGCCCGGCGGGACATCGCTCTGGACGATCCGGACACCATGTCCATCTTCACCTCCAGCAAGGTCCTGGGCTACGAGAATGACGAGATCCTGGGCCCCACCGGCGCCGTGGCCATTCCGGAGTTCAACACCCGGTTCACCCGGCAGATGCTGATGGACACCCAGCCCAAGGACTTCAACACGCTGGTGCGTCTGTCCGGCTTCTCCCACGGCACGGACGTGTGGCTGGGCAACGCCCGGGAGTTGATCGTCAGCGGCACCGCCTCCGTTCTGGAGACGGTGGGCTGCCGCGACGACATCATGCTGTACCTCATCTCCCAGGGCGTGGACGCCAAGACCTCCTTCAAGATCATGGAGGCGGTGCGAAAAGGCAAGGTGAAGAAGGGCGGTTTCCAGGACGGCTGGGTGGATACCATGAAGGAGCACGATGTGCCGGACTGGTACATCGAGTCCCTCAGCAAGATCGGCTATCTGTTCCCCAAGGCCCACGCCGTGGCCTACGTCACCATGGCCTACCGTATCGCCTGGTTCAAGGTCCACAAGCCCCTGGCCTTCTACGCCACGTTCTTCACCGTCCGGGCCAAGGCCTTCGACGCGGAGTACTGCTGCGCCGGACTGGATGCGGTGAAGCGGAAGATCCGGGAGATCGAGAACAACAAGGACGCCACCGCCGTGGAGCAGGACCTGATGACCACGCTGGAGGTGTGCTACGAGTTCTACCTCCGGGGCTTCACCTTCAACACCATCGACATCTACGAGTCCGAGGCCACCAAGTTCAAGGTGGTGGAAAACGGCCTGCTGCCGCCCTTCACCTCCGTCCACGGACTGGGCGAGTCGGCGGCGCTGGACACGGTGGAGAAGCGGAAGGGAAAGAAGTTCGTGTCCATCGAGGAGTTCGCCGCCTGCTGCAACAAACTGTCCAAGACCCACATCGAGCAGCTGAAAAAGCTGGGAGCCTTCGCGGGGATGGCGGATACCAGCCAACTGACGCTGTTTTAAAGAGGGGACTTCGTCCCCCCTTTAGATTCCCCCTCACCAGTCTGCGGACTGGTGTCGCCGCCCACGGCGGCTGGGGTCAATGTATTTTTCCGACGTACACGCCGCCGGAAAAATGATTACGACAGATTGCTTTGCCTGCGGGCAAAGCAACCGGAAAAACCGAAGGTTTTTCCTGGCCCTTTTCCTTTGCACCTTTCGCCAGAGGCGAAAGGTGTGGGAACCTGCGGTTCCCCGGCCTCCTTTCTCGCGTCCGTCTCGCTGCACCTTGGTGCAGCGGGACGTGACTTGCACCTTAAAACAACCCAAACGGTTCACTTTCCAAATATAAAAGCAACCAAATGGTAACCTCATTTTGAGGTGGTCTGGTTGTATTTCAGAAGAATTTATGACCTGCGGGAAGACGGCGATATCACGCAGAAAGAGATTGCCGAATATCTGGGCATCCATCCCAATGTATACCGGCGCTATGAGAAGGGGACCCGTGAGATCCCGGTATCTCTTTTAGTAAAGCTGGCGGATTACTACAAGGTCAGCACGGATTACCTGCTGGGGCGGACGGATGATCCCACGCCGCTGGGGAAACGATGAGACGGCTGGCGGTCTTCGCGGGCGCGTTTTCCGGCGGGATCTTTCTGGCTCAATTTGTTCTGCCCGGCCAGTGGCTGCTGCCTCTGGCCGCAGTCTGTCTCGCCCTGATGGGCGGGGGCTTTTTCCTGCGCGGCCATGCCCGGCTGCGGCTCTTCCTGATCTGCGCCGGACTGGGGCTGGCGTTGGCCTATGACTGGGCCTACACCGCCGCCGTCCAGGCGCCGGCGGAGGCGTTGGCGGGGACGGAGCGGACCGGCGTCACCATGACGGTGCTGGAGTATCCCGAGACCGCCCGGTACGGCGCCAAGGTCACGGTGCGGCTGAAGCTGTCGGACCTGCGGTTCGGAAAGGCCGTCTTCTATGGGGACGAGTCCCTGCTGGAGCTGCGGCCCGGCAATACCATCACCGGAGACGTGTCCCTCCGCAGCGCCGCCCATATCCGGGAGGACGATCTGACGGTGTTCACCTCCAACGGCGTCTATCTCCTGGCCTACGGTGGGGATGAGCTGACGGCGGGGGAGGGCAGCGCCCGGTCGCCCCGCTGGTGGCCCGCCCGGCTGGGACAGGCCCTGCGGGACAGCATCTCCACAGTCTTTGATGCAAAGACGGCACCGTTTCTGGCAGCTATCCTCACCGGCGACCGCAGCGGCCTTCCGGCGGAGGACTCCATCGCACTGTCCGAGGCGGGGCTGCTTCATCTGCTGGCGGTGTCGGGGATGCACTGCGCGTTCCTGCTGTCCATGGTGACGGTTCTGCTGGGGTATCAGCGGCGCCGCCTGAGAGCGGCGCTGGCCATCCCTGTGCTGCTGTTCTACACAGTGCTGACGGGGGCGTCCCCCTCTGTGGTCCGGGCCTGCGTCATGATGATCTTCCTGCTGTCGGCGCCTCTGTTCCGGCGGGAGAGCGACGGGCCTACCGCACTGTCCGCGGCTCTGTTCCTGATCCTGGTGCAGAATCCCTTTGCCGCCGCCTCCGTCAGCCTTCAGCTGAGCTTTGGAGCGGTGGCGGGCATCCTGTGGTTGACGCCGAAGATGTACCGAGGCCTGTTGGGGAAACGGAGGCGGCCCGGACGGATCGTTCGGTTTCTGGCGGGCAGTCTGTCCGCCTCCCTGGGGGCCATGGTGTTTACCGTGCCGCTGACGGCGGCGTATTTCAATATCTTCGTGCTCGCCGCGCCGGTGAGCAATCTGCTGTGCCTGCCGGCGGCGGGGGTGGTCTTCGGCATGGGGCTGCTGGCCGCCGTGACGGGGCTGTTCTGTCCGGCGTTGGGGAGCGTTCTGGCCATCCTGCCCGGTCTGCTGACCCGGTATATCCTGTGGGTGGCCGCGGGGATCTCCCGGATCCCCTGGCACGCCGTGTATTTCAGTGATCCGTATCTGAAATACTGGCTGGCCTTTGTCTATCTGCTGTTCGGACTGGCGTACGTGCTGCGGGGCGGGGCCCGGCTGAAATACACCACTGCCGTGGTGCTGTCGGGAGTGACCCTGGCGGCGACGGTCTCCGCCTGGACCGACCAATGTACCGCCGGACGGCTGGACGTCACCGTTCTGGACGTGGGGCAGGGGGCCTGCACGGTGCTGTCCTCCGGCGGGCACTTCGCCCTCATCGACTGCGGCAGCGGCAGCAGCTGGTACGACGCCGGACAGTTGGCCGCCGACACCCTCCAAAGCCGGTGCTGCTTCCGGCTGGATGATCTGCTGCTGACCCATTACGACTACGACCACGTCTCCGGCGTGGTGGACGTGCTGGCGCGTCTCCGGGTGGAGACGCTGCTGGTGCCGGACGTAGAGGACGACAGCGGCCTCCGGGAGACAGTGCTGTCGGCAGCGGAGCGGTGCGGCGTGACGGTGGAGTTCGTCCGGCAGCGGCGTACCCTGGAGCTGGGAGACGCCGTCCTCACCGTCTATCCGCCGGTGGGACGGAAAAGCGATAACCAGAGTGGCCTGAGTTGTCTGGTGACATCGGAGGACTACGACCTGCTGGTCACCGGCGACATGGACAGCGCCACAGAGCGGACGCTGCTGAACCGGTACGGCCTGCCGGACATCGAGGCGCTGGTAGTGGGCCACCACGGCTCCAAGAACGCCGCCTCCCGGGAACTGCTGGAGACGCTGCGACCCGAGACGGCCATCATCAGCGTGGGCGCCGGAAACGCCTACGGACATCCGGCCGATGAGACCCTGGGGCGGCTCCTGGAAGCGGGGGCGGAGGTATACCGCACGGACCGGCAGGGAAATATCCATATTACAGTGAATTGAGGAATTCCAGCCATGGCATACGCAAAGAAGACCACAAAGGCCTCCAAGGCCGACGAGAGCTTTCAAAAGCTGAAGGCGGACCTGTCCGCCGGAACGGTGGGGAACGCCTATATCTTTTACGGAGAGGAGAGCTATCTCCGGGAGTACTATCTGGGGGAGCTGCGGAAGAAGCTGGTGCCCGCCGGCTTCGAGGAGTTCAACTACCACGCCCTGGAGGGGAAGGACACCACCGTCCAGGCCCTGGGGGAGATGGCGGAGGCCATGCCCATGCTGTCGGAGCGGACGCTGCTGACGGTCACGGACATGGATCTGTTCAAGCTGCCGGAGGAGCAGCGGGAGCGGCTCATGGCCCTGCTGGAGGACATCCCGCCCTACTGCTGCATCGTGTTCGTCTACGACACCATTGAGTACAAGCCCAACCGGACCATGAAAAAGCTGTGCGCCGCTCTGGGGAAGTACGTCCAGGCGGTGGAGTTCCGTCCCCAGGACAGCAGCGACCTGGTGCCCTGGATCATGCGGCGTTTCCGGGCGCTGGACAAGGACATCGACCGCCAGACGGCGGAGTATCTGATCTTCACCTGCGGCGGCCTGATGACCGGCCTGGTGCCGGAGATCACGAAGATCGGCACCTACGCCAGGGGGAAGACCATCACTCAGCGGGACATCGACGCTGTGGCGGACCCGGTGCTGTCCGCGGAGGTGTTCAAGATGTCCGACGCGGTGCTGCGGGGGGACTATGACGAGGCGGCCCGGCTGATGGGCGATCTTCTGAAGATGCAGACGGACCCCATCCAGATCAACGCCGCCCTGGGGAGCCAGCTGCGGCGGATCTACACCGCCCGTCTGGCCATCGACAGCGGGAAGGACAAGTACTGGCTTATGGAGCTGTGGGGCATGAAGTCCGACTATCCGGTGAAGCTGTGGCTGTCCGCCGCGAAGCGGGCCAGCCGGGACTGGTGCGCCGACGCGGTGAAGCAGTGCCAGACCCTGGATCTGCGGCTGAAGAGCGAGCGGGGCATCGACGATGTGGGAGAGCTGAAGCTCCTGCTGGTGCGTTTGGGGGCGCAGAAGAAATGAGGAAGCTGCGGGAGGTCATCGTGGTGGAGGGCCGCTACGACAAGAACACCCTGTCCCAGGTGGTGGACGCTACGGTGGTGACGCTGAACGGCTTCTCCGTGTTCAACGACCGGGAGAAGCTGGCACTGCTGCGGCGTCTGGCGGCGGCAAGGGGCCTCGTCATCCTGACGGACAGCGACGGCGCCGGGTTCCAGATCCGGAACTATCTGAGGGGCGCTCTGCCGAAGGAACAGGTGAAGCAGGCGTATATCCCCGACATCTACGGCAAGGAGCGCCGGAAGCGGGCCCCCGGCAAAGAGGGAAAGCTGGGGGTGGAGGGCATGCGCCCGGAGGTGCTGCTGGAGGCTCTGCGCCGGGCAGGTGTTACCTTTGAAGACGACGAAAAAACCAATTTTTCGACAGGCGATCCCATCACCCAGGCGGACCTGTTCGCATGGGGCCTGACCGGCGGAGAGGACTCCTCCCGGCGGCGTCAGGCGCTGCTGAAGCGGCTGGAGCTGCCGGAGCATCTGAACAGCCGGGGGATGCTGGAGGTGCTGAATCTCCTGTATTCCAGGGAGGATGTGGAGCGGCTGACGGAGGACCTGAGCGACCTGTTTTAAAAGCGCGAGAGAGACTGACGGCCCGGAAGTGATCTTTCGGGCCGTTAAAGTTTTGTTTGACTTTTTCTTTTTTCGACATTTTTCGACAAATTTCGGTGTATGCGCAACCTTATACTGGAAACAATCAATGACGGACTCCTTTCCGGAGGAGCCGCCGCATACAGGAAGCTGAGTAAAGTGTTTGGGAGAAGACGGTATCCGTTGGAGAAGAAAGGAAAGGACCTGCTATGCGTGAACGTCTGATAGGAGAGAGGACCATTCAGGGGACGCTGTTCACCTATGCGCTGCTGGCTGAGGAACTGACCAGCGACGAAGAACGCTATGGCGTCCGGATCAGCGGTGCGGATGGGGAGACGGCGGTCTTCCAGGACGTGACCGTATCCCGGCCGGGGATGCAGAGCCTGATGGGAAAACTGGTGGAGGGTCTCGTGACGCCTGTGACGCTGAGAGATATCCTGGAGGATTGGTTGGGGGAACTGTGACCTGGTGATAGACAAACAAGGAGAGGGGCGGAGCATCCGTCCCTCTCCTGCTCTGTTTCGGCGGCTCCGCCTGCGGCATTCCGCAGCGCACTTTCATACACCGCTTCCCGGAGAGCGCAGCCAGAAAAGGGAGACCGGTCGGCCTCGGACAAAGCGTATGGGCGAAAGTCCCGGAAAGGCCGAGAGACTGTCGTTTTTCCCCTTGTAATTTCAGATGGGATTCTGTATAATAATGTCCAATCATTTTCACATTACAAATGAGAACGAAGGGAAGGACCGCGTATGGCAGAAGACATCAAGACGCCGGAGATGGAATCCGGAGAGAGCCGGAATTTCATCCACGCTTTCATTGACGAGGATATCGGCCCCGGCGGACAGTACGAGGGCATGACCGTTCACACCCGGTTCCCGCCGGAGCCCAACGGATATCTGCATATCGGCCACTGCAAGGCGCTGACCATCGACTTTGGTACTGCTGAGAAGTACGGCGGCATCTGCAATCTCCGCATGGACGATACCAACCCCTCCAAGGAGGACACGGAGTACGTGGACGCCATCAAGGAGGACATCCACTGGCTGGGCTTCGACTGGGGCGACCGCTTCTTCTACGGCTCCGACTATTTTGAGCAGGACTATCAGTACGCCGTGGAGCTGATCAAAAAGGGTCTGGCCTACGTGTGCGAGCTGTCCCCGGAGGAATTCAAGGCCAACCGGGGCGACGTGGGCATCCCCGCCGTCAGCCCCTACCGGGACCGGCCCATCGAGGAGAGCCTGGACCTGTTTGAGCGGATGCGGAACGGCGAGTTCCCGGAGGGCTCCAAGACCCTGCGGGCCAAGATCGATCTGGCCTCCGGCAACTTCAACCTGCGGGATCCGGTGCTGTACCGCATCCGGTATATCCACCATCACCGCCAGGGGGACAAGTGGTGCATCTTCCCCATGTACGACTTCGCCCACCCCATTCAGGATGCGCTGGAGGGCATCACCCACTCCCTCTGCTCCCTGGAGTATGAGGAGCACCGTCCCCTGTACGACTGGGTGGTGAACAACGTCTCCATCCCCTATCACAAGCCCCGTCAGATCGAGTTCGCCCGTCTGAACATCGATCACACCGTCATGAGCAAGCGGAAGCTGCGCCAGCTGGTGGAGGAACACCGCGTCTCCGGCTGGGACGATCCCCGGATGCCCACCCTCTGCGGCCTGCGCCGCCGGGGCTACACCCCCCAGTCCATCCGGAACTTCTGCGAGCGCATCGGCGTGGCCAAGGCGCCCTCTGTCATCTCCTACGGCTTCCTGGAGCACTGCCTCCGGGAGGACCTGAACGAGAAGGCGGAGCGGGTCATGGCGGTGCTGCATCCCATCCGCCTGACGGTCACCAACTATCCCGAGGGGCAGACGGAGACCTTCGACGTGGAGAACAACCCCGTCCATCCCGAGGAGGGCACCCATCCCGTCACCTTCTCCCGGCACCTGTATATCGAGGCCGACGACTTCCTGGAGACGCCGGTGCCCAAGTACAAGCGTCTGTATCCCAACGGCCCGGAGTGCCGCCTGAAGGGCGCGTATCTGGTGAAGTGCACCGGCTGCGTGAAGGACGATGACGGCAACGTGACGGAGGTCCTGTGCGAGTACGATCCCGACAGCCGGGGCGGCGATCCCGCCGACGGCCGGAAGGTGAAGGGCGCCACCCTCCACTGGGTGGATGCCGGCACCGCCGTGGACGCCGAGGTCCGCCTGTACGACAACCTGTTCACCGATCCGGACCCCGACGGCCCGGACAAGAACTTCCTGGACTGCCTGAATCCCGACTCCCTGCAGGTCCTCACCGGCTGTAAGGTGGAGGCGGGACTGAAGGACGCCGTGGCTCCCGCCAACTTCCAGTTCTTGCGCCTGGGCTACTTCTGCCTGGACAGCAAGGACTCCAAGCCGGGCCATCTGGTCTTTAACCGCAGCGTCAGCATGAAAGACAGCTTCAAAAAGTAAAGAGAACCAAAATGGCCCCGGAGGGACTGTCCCTCCGGGGCCTCAGCTTGTCGAAAAACCCTGTCTGAAGGAAAAGAGTCCTTTTTTGCAGGGGGAGTACGAGGGGGCGGGAGCCCCCTCGTGTTGGATTGAATGCCTGCAAAAAGCCTGTGTCAGCAGGCGTTTGCGCCGCGCAGCGGCAG
>JALFSO010000035.1 GCA_022778785.1 Dysosmobacter sp.
ACCGCCGCATCTATTTTCCGCAGCAGATGATCTTTCGGCACCAAACTTTCTGTATCCACGATTTCTACGATTCCACGATCCAGCTTCCCTCGTTCAAGCATCTTTCATCACCCATGCTTATTTTACCATATAAATGCGAAAAATCCCAGCTATGCTCGACTTTTTCGACAGCCTGAGAGCGGGACCCCAATGGGGTCCCGCTCCGTCTGCCGGATGGAAACTCAGCCCTCCAGCTTGGCGTTGCACTTGGACAGGAACTTCTCGTTATTGATGATAGCGCGGGTGTGGATGCCGGAACTGATGGGGCCTTTTTCGTCCCAGGCCCGGACGTTGAACACCACCATTTTGCCGTTCTCGGACACGTCCTTGATCTCCGCCTCGGCGGTGACCTTCATGCCGATGGGGGTGGGGGCGGTGTGGGTAATGTCCAGATGGGTACCGACGCTGCCCTGTCCGTCCTCCAGGAACTGCTGGAGGCAGGTCATGGCGGCGTTCTCCATCATGGCGGCCATGAAGGGGGTACCGAACACCGGCAGGGCGCCGGAGCCGATGGCGGCGGCGGTCAGATCCTCGGTGACCACCTGTTCCAGCTGACATCTCGTTCCAATGATGACCATAAAATCAAACTTCCTTTCCGGCGCGTCAGACCTTCAGACGCAGCCACTCAGAGTCGTAGAATTCCAGAATGTCCTGGGGCAGGTTCAGGAACTGCTCGCATCTGGACAGCACGTCGTCGGAGGGGTAGGCCACGGGATCCTCCCGGACCTCGGCGTCCAGGGCCTCCAGAACGCTGTTCAGGGGCGTGGAGTAGCCGATGGCGTCGCAGTTGGCCAGGCCCACCTCGGTGGAGCACATGAAGTTGATGAACTTCTCGGCGTTCTCCTTGTTGGCGGCGCCCTTGGGGATGCACATGGCGTCCACGAAGTAGTTGGAGCCCTCCTCGGGGACGCAGAAGGCCAGATCCTCGTTGTTCTCCAGCATGGTCAGATAGTCGCCGGCATAGTAGACGCCGATGGCGGCCTCGCCGCTCTCCAGCTTGTCGAAGATCTCGTCCATGACGTAGGTCTGCACCAGGGGCTTCTGCTGCACCAGCAGGTCCACGGCCTCGGTGATCTGGGCCTTGTCGGTGGTGTTGTAGGAGTAGCCCAGGTATTTCAGGGCCACGCCAATGGCGTCACGGGGGTTGTTGATCATCAGGATCTGGTCGGCGTAGTCCTCGTCAAAGAGGATGGACCAGCTGGTGACGTCCTCCTGGACCATGGTGGTGTTGTAAATGATGCCCACAGTGCCCCACATATAGGGGACGGAGTACTCGTTGGTGGGATCGTAGGGGGGATCGACGAAGGTGTCGCTGACGTCGGAGAAGTTGGGGATGTTGTCGAAGTTCAGCTTCTCCAGCATATCCTCCTCAATGAGGCGGGAGAGCATATAGTCGGAGGGGATGATGACGTCGTAGGAATCGCCTTGCTTCAGATAGGTGTACAGAGTCTCGTTGTCGGGGCAGACCTTGTAGTTGATCTTGATACCGAACTCCTCCTCAAACTGAGTGAGGATGTCCTCGGTGCCGTCGGTGCCGTCGGCGATATACTCGCCCCAGTTCAGCACGTTGATCTCGCCGTTGGGGTACTTGCTGGAGGAGGACTCGCCGCAGGCGGCCAGCAGGGGGACGGTCATCAGGACCGCCAGCAGGGCAGACAGTACTTTTTTCATAGTGTGATCTCCTTTCAGGGGATGGGAATTATTTGGCGCTCAGGGCGGCCTGCTGGCGTTTGGCCTTCCGCTCCTGCTGGGCTTCCCGGAGGTTGATGATGAACAGCAGCAGCAGGACGGAGACGAACAGCAGCGTGGAGATGGCGTTGATCTCCGGGCTGATTTTCCGGCGGGCCATGGAGTAGATCTCCATCGCCAGAGTGGAGACCTTGGCGCCGGCGGTGAAGTAGGAGATGACAAAGTCATCGATGGACATGGTGAAGGCCATCAGCAATCCGTTGACGATGCCGGGCATCAGGTCCGGCAGGATGACCTTCCGGAAGGCCATCAGTCCCGTGGCGCCCAGGTCCTGGGCGGCCTCGTAGATGTTGGGGTTCAGCTGCCGCAGCTTCGGCAGCACCGACAGGATGACGTAGGGGATGTCGAAGGTGATGTGGGCGATGAGCATGGTGCCGAAGCCCTTGGACAGGTCCAGTCCCAGCGTCTTGTTGAAGACATCGATGGCCAGCATGAACAGGAGCGACAGGGAGACGCCGGTGATGATGTCCGCGTTGGTCAGAGGGATGTTGTTGACGGTCAGCACAACGCTGCGGGTCCGGCGCTTCAGGGCGAAGATGCCGATGGCGGCGGCGGTGCCGGCCACGCAGGAGATGACGGCGGCCAGGGAGGACACCGCCAGCGTGGTGCGCAGGGCCTCCATAATGGCCCGGTCGGCGAACAGCTCCGCGTACCACTGGAGGGAGAAGCCCGCCCAGATGCTGCGGCTCTTGGTGGCGTTGAAGGAGAAGACGATCAGCACGAAGATGGGCGCGTAGAGAAACAGGAAGGTCAGGGCGATGAGAAGCCTGCTTCCGATACCGTTCTTTTTCACAGTGCCACCGATCCTTCCTCGCCCTCACCGAAGCGGTTCATCACCGCCATGCACACCAGGACAATGACCATCATCACCAGGGAGATGGCGGAGCCAAGGTATGGGTTGTAGGCACTGCCGGAGAATTGGGTCTCAATGAGGTCGCCCAGCAGCGTGACCTTGCCGCCGCCCAGCAGGCGGGAGATGGCGAAGGTGGACACGGCGGGGACGAAGACCATGGTGATGCCGGAGAGGACGCCGGGCAGGGACAGGGGGAAGATGACCTTCTGGAACACCTGCCGGGAGTTGGCGCCCAGGTCCTGGGCCGCCTCGATGATGCGGAAGTCAATCTTCTCGATGACCGTGAAGATGGGCAGGATCATGAAGGGCAGGAAGTTGTACACCATGCCCAGCACAATGGCGCCCTGAGTGTTGATCATGGGGAAGTAGGAGATGGGCTTGTAGGCGGCGGGATCGGCGGCGAAGTGGATGGCGATGGCGTTCCACAGGTCGATGAGGCCGATCTTCTGGAACAGGGTGTTCAGCAGGCCGGTGTTCTCCAGAATGGACATCCAGGAGTAGGTCCGCAGCAGGAAGTTCATCCACATGGGCAGCATGATCAGCGTCACGGCGATGCGGCGGAAGCCGGGCCCCTCCCGGGTCATCAGATAGGCGATGGGATATCCCACCAGAAGGCAGATAGCGGTGGCGATCAGCGCCAGAAGGAAGGACCGGGTGAACACCGGCAGATAGCCGGCCATCCGGGAGAAATTCTCCAGGGTAAAGCCGCCGCTCTTGGCGGTAAAGGCGTAAAAGACCACCAGGATCAGAGGCGCCACCACAAAGATTGCCATCCAGATCACATAGGGGATGGCCAGAGCCTTATTCTTCATGGCCGCCGTCCTCCGCATCCGCGTCTGCGGATTCCTCCGCCGCGTCGGAGAGCTCGTCGTACTCATCGCTGTAGGAGCTGTAGTCGCCGAACTTCCCGGAATAGGCGCTCTTTTTCATGATGTGGAAGCCGTCGGGATCGATCTTCACGCCGATGCGGGCGCCCACAGGGGAGTGGTCCGTGGTCTGGATCAGCCACTTGAAGCCCCGGAAATCCACGATGATGTCGTACTGCATCCCCTTGAAGGTGACGTTGGTGACGGTGCCCGTCAGCTGGCCCTGGTCCACGGGGACGATGTCGATGTCCTCGGGACGGATGACCACGTCCACCGGCTCATTGGGGGCGAAGCCGCCGTCCACGCAGGGGAACCTGCGGCCGTACATCTGCACCAGATTGTCCTCCACCATAATACCGTCGATGATGTTGGACTCGCCGATGAAGTCCGCCACGAAGGCGTTTTTCGGCTCGTTGTAGATGTCCTCCGGCGTACCGATCTGCTGGATGGAGCCCTTGTCCATCACCACGATGGTGTCGGACATGGTGAGGGCCTCCTCCTGATCGTGGGTGACGTAGATGAACGTGATGCCCACCTGCTGCTGAATTTTCTTCAGTTCTATCTGCATGTCCTTCCGCAGCTTCAGATCCAGCGCGCCCAGGGGTTCGTCCAGCAGCAGCACCTTGGGCCGGTTCACCAGGGCCCGGGCGATGGCCACCCGCTGCTGCTGGCCGCCGGAGAGAGCGTCGGGCTTGCGGTGCTCGAAGCCCTTGAGGCTGATGATCTCCAGCATCTCGCTGACGCGGCGCTCGATCTCCTTCTCGTCCAGCTTCACCATCCGTTTGCCGGAGGGATCGGCGGGGTCGGGGATCTTCTTCATCCGCAGTCCGAAGGCGATGTTCTCGAACACGTTGAGGTGCGGGAACAGCGCGTATTTCTGGAAGACGGTGTTGATCTGCCGCTGATAGGGCGGGACAGCATTAATCCTCACACCATCGAACAGGACGTCTCCCGATGTAGGTGTCGTGAAGCCGCCAATAATACGCAGCGTGGTGGTTTTACCGCACCCGCTGGGTCCAAGAAGTGTGAGGAACTCTTTGTCGTTAATGTAGAGATTCAGGTTGTTCAAAACCTGTTCG
This sequence comes from Dysosmobacter sp., assembly GCA_022778785.1. Taxonomy (GTDB): domain Bacteria; phylum Bacillota; class Clostridia; order Oscillospirales; family Oscillospiraceae; genus Oscillibacter. The sequence goes on from JALFSO010000035.1 coordinate 4,587, forward strand.
TCGTCGAACGCCATGCAGAGGTTCCGCAGGCGAATCAACTCCTTTGCCATGTATCCTCCCCCATTTCAAATAAATTTTTTGTGAAATCCAGCCTCTTTTCTCTGTTGAGGGGGAACCTTTCTCGTCGAAATTCGGCAATATAGAACTATAAAAGAAATGTCCCGAAAAGTCAAGGGATATCCCTTACGAAAAATACTTCTTTTGAAAGGGAATGTCCGATACGGTGAACACCTTGCCCCGCAGGTATTCCAGGGCGCCCGCGTCCGTGGTGAAATCGAAGGCCAGACGGTAGGAGTACAGAGCCTGGCGGGTCTCCCCGTATTTTCGGTTGATCTGGCCGTTTCCATACTTCCCGTCGCCCAAAAGGGGATGGCCCAGCTCCGCCATGGACACCCGGATCTGATGGGTCCGGCCCGTCAGAAGCTCGCACTCCACCAGAGACAGCTGGCCCCGGGTCTCCAGGGTCTTATAGAAGGTAATGCCCTTTTTGCCGCCGGGGACGGGCCTGCGGTAGAAGGACACCTCTTTCTTCTTCTCATCCTTCAGCAGAAAGCCCTCCACCTTGCCCTCGGCGGGCTTGGGACGGCCTATGGTGACGCAGAGATAGGACTTCCGCAGCTCGTGGTCCCGGATCTTATCGTTGATGATCCGCAGGGCCTCCGCGTTCTTGGCGGCGATGACGATGCCGCCGGTGTTCCGGTCAATGCGGTTGCACAGGGCCGGGGCGAAGGAGTTCTCCCACTTGGGATTCCACTCCTTCTTCTGATAGAGATACGCCTGGATGTGGTTCACCAGGGTGTTGACCTTTTCTGTCTCGTCGGCGTGGACCACCAGGCCGGGGCGCTTGTTCACCAGCAGCAGGTTGTCGTCCTCGTAGACGATGTCCAGCTGGGGCTTGAAGATGGAGAGGAAGCGGTTCTCCTCCGTGGGCTGGTCAAAGAACTCGTCATTGATATACAGCTGGAGGATGTCGCCCTCCGCCAGCCGCACGTCCCGCTGGGAGCCCTTCCCGTTGACCTTGATGCGCTTGAGACGGATGTATTTCTGCATTAGGGCAGGGGGGAGCAGCGGCAGCGCCTTTGCCACGAACCGGTCCAGCCGCTGTCCGGCGTCATTTTTCTGAATGGTGATCTCCCGCATGATGGCCCTCCAACAGATACCCTTGTCCACGATGGGTAGTATAAGGGTATTCTAACAACTTTTTAAAGATTTGCAAGAAAAAATAAAAATAATGTTTGACAAGCGGCGACCAGTCCAGTATAATAATAGCCGTGTCATTGCGAGGTGTACTATGCAGTTCAGCATTCGTTCCATTCTGAATACCCCGGGAAAGCGTCTTCCCTTCCAATTTGCCATGGATCTCTCCGATGTGGACTTCGGCGGCAGCCGGCCCATTCAGGAGCCGGTGCAGGTGGAGGGCGAGGTGCGGAACACTGCCGGGATGCTGGAGCTGTCGCTCCGGGCTTGGTCGACGCTGGACTGTGTGTGCGACCGCTGTGCCAAGGCGTTCCGCCGCGAACAGGAGGTCTCCTACGGCTGCCTGCTGGCAGAGGAGAAGCAGAACGAAGACGACGACGAGATCGTCCTGCTGGAAAACGGAGAGTTCGTGGACGTGGAGGATCTGGCCCGGACGGCGTTCATCCTCGGAATGGATACCAAGACCCTGTGCTCGGAAGACTGCAAGGGGCTGTGCCCCAAGTGCGGCGCCGACCTGAATCTGGGTCCCTGCTCCTGCAAAAAGGAGATGGACCCCCGTCTGGCGGCGCTGGCGAAGCTTCTGGAGAACAGTGAAGAGCCATAAATTAAGAGCGGCGTCTGCTGCTTTTGAAGATCAAGGAGGTGTCAAACATGGCAGTCCCCAAGGGAAAAGTATCCAAAGCAAGACGTGATAAGCGGCGTAGCTCCGTTTGGAAGCTGGCAGCTCCTGGTCTCGTTGCCTGCCCCAAGTGCGGCGCGCTGCATCTGCCCCACAGAATGTGCCCCGAGTGCGGCAGCTACAAGGGCCGTGAGGTCAAGACCGTCAAGTCTGTGGTCGCGAAGTAAAATTTTACACAGAAACGCGTCAAAAGGAGGGAAGATCACTTCCCTCCTTGCTTTTTGCCTTGCTATCCCGCCCGTGAGCGGGTATAATACGGAATGGAGAGAGACGCGGAGCGTCCATGCTCCCGACACATTCGGATTTTCCTGCTTCGCGGCCCCGGCTGCAAGGGGCGGAGAGAACGAAAACAATACAGACAGAAGTGAAGTGAGAAAATGAAACCAATCGTTGCCATTGTGGGACGCCCCAATGTGGGAAAGTCCCTGCTGTTCAACAAGCTGATCGGAAAACGGCTGTCCATCGTGCAGGATACCCCCGGCGTCACCCGGGACCGCATCTACGGGGAGACGGACTGGAACGGCCGGACCTTCACCCTGGTGGACACCGGCGGCATCGAGCCCAGGACCGACGATCAGATCCTGAGCTTTATGCGCCAGCAGGCGCAGATCGCCGTGGAGAACGCCACGGTCATCGTGTTTCTGACAGACATCAAGACCGGCGTCACCGCCGCGGACCATGAGGTGGCCAATATGCTGCTGCGCAGCGGCAAGCCCATCGTTCTGGCGGTGAACAAGATGGACTCCACCGGCCTGCCGGACCCGGATTTCTACGAGTTCTACAACCTGGGCCTGGGCGATCCCATCGCCGTCTCCGCCGTCCACGGCCACGGCACCGGCGACCTGCTGGACGCCTGCGTGCAGTACTTCCCGCCGGAGGACCAGGAGGAGGAAGAGGACGACGCCATCAAGGTGGCCCTCATCGGCAAGCCCAACGTGGGCAAGTCCTCCCTGGTGAACCAGATCCTGGGGGAGGAGCGGGTCATCGTCTCCGACGTGGCCGGCACCACCCGGGACGCCATCGACTCCCGGTTCACCAACGACAAGGGCACCTTCGTGTTCATCGACACCGCCGGTATGCGGCGGAAGTCCAAGGTGGAGGAGGATATCGAGAAGTACAGCGTCCTCCGGGCCACCATGGCCATCGACCGGGCGGACGTGTGCCTGATCCTCATCGACGCCACCGAGGGCGTCACGGAGCAGGACACCAAGGTGGCGGGCATGGCCCATGAGGCCGGAAAGGCCTGCATCATCGTGGTGAACAAGTGGGACTTGGTGGAGAAGGACGGCAAGACCATGGACCGCATGACGGAGGACGTCCGGAAGGGTCTGGCCTTCATGACCTACGCCCCCATCCTGTTCATCTCCGCCAAGACCGGCCAGCGGGTGGACAAGCTGTTCGACCTCATCGTGGCCGTCAGCAATCAGGCGTCCATGCGCATTACCACCGGCATGCTGAACAACGTCCTGGCGGACGCCCAGACCCGGGTCCAGCCCCCCACGGATAAGGGCCGCCGCCTGAAGATCTACTATATGACCCAGGTGGGCATCCGCCCGCCCCACTTCGTGGTGTTCTGCAACGACGCGAAGCTGTTCCATTTCTCTTACCGGCGGTATCTGGAAAACTGCATCCGCAACACATTCGACCTGACGGGGACGCCCATTATCCTCTCCGTCCGGCAGAAGGGCGACAAGGAGGACTGAGACCATGGAAAATTGGTGGCTGCTGATCTTCTTGCTATTCGGAGGGACCGCTGCCGCGTCCTACTTCCTGGGGTGCTTCAACGGCGCGGTCATCGTCTCCAAGTATCTCCTGCGGGACGATGTCCGGAACCACGGCAGCGGCAACGCTGGCCTGACCAATTTCCATCGCGTCTTCGGCGGCCCGCTGACCGCCGTGGTCATTCTGTGCGACGTGCTGAAGGCGATCCTGGCCGTCCTGCTGGGCATGTGGGCCTTTGGCCTGTTTCCTGCCGTGAGTATTTTCGGACATATGGCGGACAGCGTCCTGTTCGGCAAATACTGGACAGCGCTGTTCTGCCTGCTGGGCCACATGTTCCCCTGCATGTTCCATTTCCGGGGCGGCAAGGGCATCCTCTCCGGCGGCACCATCGCCATTATGATCGACTGGCGTGTGGCGCTGGTGGTCTGGGGCGGCTTCCTGATCCTGGCCGTCCTGACCCGGTACGTATCACTGGGGTCTGTGTGGGCGGGAGCCTCGTTCCCGTTCATCTCCCTGTATGTGTACCGGGACCCGGTGATTTTCACGATTGCCCTGATACTGGGCGGACTGGTGGTGTGGAAGCACCGGGGCAATATCAAACGGCTGCTCCACGGCAATGAGAGCAAATTCACCCTGCATCGCAAGGAAAAAACGGAGGACGGTAAATGAAAGCAGCAGTATTAGGCAGCGGCGGATGGGGCACGGCCCTGGCCATGGTCCTGTGCGATAACGGCCACGATGTCACCCTGTGGTCCCACAGCCCCGAAAAGACGGCGCTCCTGGCGGAGCAACGGGAGAATCCCCTGCTGAAGGGCGTCCGTCTGCCGGAGAAACTGAAGATCACATCTGACATCTCCGTGGTATCGGACGCGGATCTGGTGGTCTCCGCCAGCCCCTCCTTCGCGGTGCGGGACACCATGGGGAAGGCCGCGCCTTTCCTCCGTCCGGAGACGGTGCTGGTGTCCGTGTCCAAGGGCATCGAGCGGGACACCAACCTCCGTATGAGCCAGATCGTCCGGGAGGCCACCGGGGATAAGTGTAAAGTGGTCGCCCTTTCCGGCCCCTCCCACGCAGAGGAAGTGAGCATCAAACTGCCCACGGGCTGTGTCTCCGCCTGCGAGGATGAGGCGGCGGCCCGGTTTGTGCAGGACGCCTTCATGAACGACTATTTCCGCATCTACACCAGCCCGGACATCGTGGGCGTGGAGTTGGCCGGCGCGCTGAAAAACGTGGTGGCCCTCAGCTGCGGTGCCTGCGACGGCATGGGATATCAGGACAACACCAAGGCTCTGCTGATGACCCGGGCCATGGCGGAGATCGCCCGTCTGGGGGAGAAGCTGGGCGGTGACCGGCAGACCTTCGGCGGTCTGGCGGGCATGGGTGACCTGATCGTCACCTGCACCTCCATGCACTCCCGGAACCGCCGGGCGGGCATCCTCATCGGCCAGGGCATGGGCGCCCAGGAGGCCATGAAGCAGGTGGGCGCCGTGGTGGAGGGCTACTACGCCGCGGAGAGCGTTCACCAGCTGGCGGAGCGTGAGGGCGTGGAGATGCCCATCTGCCGCTGCGCCTACGAGGTTCTGTATCAGGGACAGGAGGTCCGGAACGTGGTCCGGGACCTGATGACTCGGTCCAAGAAGGGCGAGCTGGAGAACGGCTGGACCTATCCGGGCAAATGATACCGGCATACAAGAGAATCAACTATAAAAAGGACCCGGACGGGAAAACCGTCCGGGCCGTTTCTTCTGTTATGGCTTTTGGTTCCGCCGCTCGGCATCCCGGGCCAGCACCCGGCGGGCGAAGGCCTCCATGGAGCAGTCCTCCACCGTCTCGCCGGGGTCGATGACGAAGTCAAAAAAGCAGCTGGGGATCTCCCGCTTCCGCAGCTCCTTCTCAATGCACAGGGAGCAGCCCTGGTCGTGGTTGGAGGGATGGCAGCGGCAGGCGGTGTTCCGGCAGGGACAGAAGTGTTCCATGGGGCGGCCTCCTCGGAGAGAAATGGGCAACAAAAATCCCGAACCGGGAGGTTCGGGATCTTGTTTGTGGTTCAGATTGCACGGGTAACCTTGCCGGAACGCAGGCACCGGGTACAAACATATACATGGCGAGGCGTACCGTCGACAACAGCCTTGACACGTTTCACATTGGGCTTCCAGGGACGATTGGCACGTCTGTGAGAGTGGGAGACTTTGATGCCAAAGGTCACACCCTTATCGCAAAACTCGCATTTAGCCATCCGTTGCACCTCCTTGCTGTACTCAAATCCGTGTGCCCAAACAGGCACGTGTGATATGATAACAGAAAAACTCGAAAAATGCAAGCAAAATTTTCAATTCCACGAAAAATTTTTTTCGGGGATCCCAAGGGCTTCTGACGGCCGGGAAAAGAGGGGGGAAGGTGTTGCGAAAAGAGGCGGTTTCATATATAATAACTTTCAAGAGCGCCGTCCGGAAACGGGGCGCGGGAATGAGAAAGGGGCTGGGCGTATGACCCACAGCGGCATTAAGATCACCAGATTCATTGAGGCTTTCTCCCTGGAGGTCCTGCATCGGGGAGAGGACTTTGACGAGGCGCAGCTCTCCATCACGGACGTGAACCGTCCTGGCCTGCAGTTCCAAGGCTTTTACGACTATTTTGACCCCCGCCGCCTCCAGGTCATCGGCAAGGCGGAGTTCATGTTCCTGAAGGCGCTGGACAGCGCGGACCGGAAAAAATGCTTTGACGATCTGTTCCTCTACGATATCCCGGCGCTGGTCATCGCCCGGGATCTGGAGTGCTTCCCGGAGTGCATGGAGAGCGCCACGGAGCACGAGAGGACGCTGCTCCGCACACCGGAGACCACGGTGGACTTCACCAGCCACACCATTGAATATCTGAACCGGGAACTGGCCCCCTGCGTCACCCGCCACGGCGTCCTGCTGGACATCTACGGCGAGGGCGTCATGATCACCGGCGACTCCGGCATCGGCAAGAGCGAGGCCGCCATCGAGCTGATCATGCGGGGCCACCGTCTGGTGGCGGACGACGCCGTGGAGCTGCGGCGCATCTCCAACCAGCTGATGGGCACCGCGCCGGAGGTCATCCGCCACTATATCGAGCTGCGGGGCATCGGCGTCATTGATGTGCGGCAGCTGTTCGGTATGCGGGCCATCAAAACGGAGTCCCAGCTGGACCTGGTGGTGCATTTTGAACAGTGGGACCAGACGAAGTTTTATGACCGTTTGGGTATCGAAGACCATTTCACGGACATTCTGGATGTGCAGGTGCCCATCGTTACCATCCCTGTGCGGCCGGGCCGGAACCTGGCCAGCATCGTGGAGGTGGCCGCCATGAACAACCGCCACCGGAAATTTGGATACAACGCCGCCCAGGAGCTGGCCCGCCGGGTGGACCAGCGGGCGGACGCCGGCAGCAAGCTGCGTTAAAGAGGAGAAAAGACATATGCTGTATATTGGAATCGATGTAGGCGGCACCAACCTGAAGGCCGGCCTGGTGGATGAAACGGGAAATATCCTGGCAGTGGAGCGGCGGCCCTTGGATTTCCGGGGACCCGAGCAGTTCGCGGCGGATGTGGCCCAATTGGCGGCTGCCGCTGCCCACAAGGGCGGTGTGGCGCCGGAGGCGCTGGAATACGTGGGCATGGGTCTGCCTGGCGCCGTGTCCGGCGGTGACATTCTGTTTACCACCAACATTCCCATGGAGAACGTGCCCATCGAGGAGCTGTTCCGCCGCCACCTGGACCTGCCCCTTCTTTTGGGCAACGACGCGGACTGTGCTGCCGTGGGTGAGTTTTTCTGCGGCGCCGGACAGGGCACCCGTGATTTTGCCGTGGTGACGCTGGGGACCGGTATTGGCTGCGGACTGCTGCTGGGCGGAAAGCTCCACGGTGGTCCGGCTTCCAGTGAGGCGGGCCATTTGGTCATCTGCCACGGGGGCGAGCTTTGCAACT
>JALFSO010000048.1 GCA_022778785.1 Dysosmobacter sp.
TGCCGCTGCGCGGCGCAAACGCCTGCTGACACAGGCTTTTTGCAGGCATTCAATCCAACACGAGGGGGCTCCCGCCCCCTCGTACTCCCCCTGCAAAAAAGGACTCTTTTCCTTCAGACAGGGTTTTTCGACAAGCTGAGCCACAGCAGATCAAACTGCTGTGGCTGTCATCTGTCTTATGCACAACGCCCCTTCCGGACGCCGGGGGCGCTGTCGTTCCTGTTATTCCCACACCAGGGTAGCGAAGTAGTCCTCCACCGTCTCCGCCCGGCGGATCAGCTTCACGGAGCCGTCCTCCCGCAGCAGCAGCTCCGCGGAGCGCAGCTTGCCGTTGTAGTTGTAGCCCATGGAGAAGCCGTGGGCGCCGGTGTCGTGGATCACCAGCAGGTCCCCCATGTCGATCTTCGGCAGCATCCGGTCCACGGCGAACTTGTCGTTGTTCTCGCACAGGGAGCCCACCACGTCGTATTTGTGGTCGCAGGGGGCGTCTTCCTTGCCCATGACGGTGATGTGGTGGTAGGCGCCGTACATGGCGGGGCGCATCAGGTTGCAGGCGCAGGCGTCCACGCCGATATACTCCTTGTAGATGTGCTTCTCGTGGCCCGCCCGGGTCACCAGATGGCCGTAGGGGGCCAGCATGTACCGGCCCAGCTCCGTGTACAGGGCCACGTCGCCCATGCCGGCGGGGACGAGAATCTCCTCATAGGCCTGCCGGACGCCCTGGCCGATAACGGCGATGTCGTTCTCCGGCTGGTCCGGCAGATAGGGCACGCCCACGCCGCCGGACAGGTTGATGAAGGTGATATGGCAGCCCGTCTCCTCCTTCAGCTCCGCCGCCAGACGGAACAGGATCCGGGCCAGTGAGGGATAGTAGTCGTTGGACATGGTGTTGGACGCCAGGAAGGCGTGGATGCCGAACTCCTTCGCCCCCTTGGCCTTCAGGATGCGGAAGGCCTCGGCGATCTGGGGCCGGGTCATACCGTACTTGGAGTCGCCGGGGTTGTCCATCACCTGGAAGCCCTCGGCGGACTCCCCCAGGGTGAAGGTGCCGCCGGGATTGTACCGGCAGCAGATCTTCTCCGGGACGCGGCCCCCCAGGGCCTCCTCCAGCTCCGGAATCAGGGTGATGTCGTCCAGATTGATGATGGCCCCCAGGTCCGCCGCCTGCCGGAACTCCTCCGCCGGGGTCTCATTGGAGGAGAACATGACGCTCTCCCCGGTGACGCCCACCCGCTGGGACATCAGCAACTCCGTGGTGGAGGAGCAGTCGCAGCCGCAGCCCTCCTCCTTCAGGATCTGGAGAATGGCGGGGGTGGGGGTGGCCTTTACGGCGAAATACTCCCGATAGCCGGGATTCCAGGCGAAGGCGGCCTTCAGGCGGCGGGCATTGGCCCGGATGCCCTTCTCGTCGTAGATGTGGAAGGGAGTGGGATACCGGGCCGCGATGGCCTCCAGCTGGTCTTTTGTCACAAAGGGCTTTTTCATAGGGGGACCTCCATCCGCCGGCCGGCGAGCGCCGGGCCGGAAAAACATTTGGGTCTATTTTAGTGGCAGAAAGAAGACTTGTCAAGGAATTTGACGGCATTGGGCGAAGATACCGGAACCGGCGCGGGCCTTGAGGCAGTTCCCTGTTCTCTTGCAGGCCGTCCGGCTGCGTGATATAATGGAACTGACAGGCTGGAACCTGAAAGGAGCATATCGAATGAAGTGGATCATTGCGGCACTTGTTCTGGGAATCTTTCTGAATCTGTCTACTGCCAGCGGCACTTCATGGCCAATAGGCTCTGTTGTTGCTGTTGTAATCATGGGTATCTACATTAAAATCAGTCAGGACAGGCATTTTGAAGAACTGAAAGGTATCTTGGAAAAGGAAACTGCACCGGACAATATGAACGCTCCCGCGAGTAAAGACCGCACTGACATGGAGCAGTAAATCCCGGCGACGGAACGCCCCGGGCCGGGACGGCGGTTGCTTTTCCCCCGGCGGCGGGCTATAATGGGGACCGAGGTGAGATGACGATGGCCTTCATCTGCGACGACTGCGTCCACTACGACTGCGACGAGGAGGACGGCAGCTTTTACTGCACCATGGACCTGGACGAGGACGAGATGGAGCGGTTCCTCCGGGGCGGCAGCTGGGAGTGCCCCTTCTACCGCCGGGGCGACGACTACGCCACCGCCCGGCGGCAGTAGACCGGACGGCGGAAGGCCCGCCGCGATCTGCGGCGGGCCTTCCCGTTATGTGGGTGTTCAGTTGATCTCGATCTGCTTGGCGGCGGGCTTTTCGATGCCCTTCTTGGGCAGCTTCAGGTCCAGCACACCGCCGTCGTAGTACGCCTGGATACCGTCGGTGTTGACGCCGGACATGTCGAAGGTGCGGCTGTAGGCGCCGTAGGAGCGCTCGCAGCAGACGTACTTGCCCTGCTTGTCCTTCTCCTCATGCTCGGAGTGGCGCTCCGCCTGAATGTGCAGGGTGTCGCCGTCCAGATCCAGATGGATGTCCTCCTTCTTGAAGCCGGGCAGATCCGCCTTTAGCTCGTAGTGGTCCCCCTCGTCGGTGATGTCGGTCTTGAAAGCCGCCAGATCCCGGCTGGAGAAGAAGTCGCTGTTCATCATCCGCTCCATGTCCGCGAACGGGTTCCACAGCTGGTTGTTATGATAGGGTCTCAGTTCAAACATGATCAATTCCTCCTTCAATATGTGGCGCATGATCCGGAATTGATCCGGCAGTCGATGGATCAGCAGGATGCCGCCGGATGGAACAGGCTCTCTTTCCGATCCCCTGTTCTTTTTTACAGGTCTTATCATATCCGGAAAAATCGGATATTGTGTGTTATTCCTGTGAACGTTTTGTAAACGTTGGCACTCTTCAGTTAAGAGTGCTAATCCGTGCAGATAAAGCAGGCCCGCCGCGGAATGCGGCGGGCCTGTTGGTCTATCTATTCGTCCTCCCGGATGCCGTAGGCGGCGAACCGGGCGATGAGGTTCTGAAGGGTCAGCTTGTCCGTCAGAAGCTGGCGGTAGGTGGCGGTTTTGGTCCTTCCCTCCGCCCGGAGGGCCTCCATTTTGGCGGCAACGCCGTCCCGCTCCGCCAGAAGCTCCCGGTACAGGCGGTCATAGGCCGCCAAACGCTGGGCGTCCGTCATCAGACGTTGAACCGGAAGTAGATCATGTCGCCGTCCTGGACCACGTACTCCTTGCCCTCGCTGCGGAGCAGGCCCTTTTCCTTGGCGGCGTTGATGCTGCCGCACTTCATCATGTCGTCGTAGGCGATGACCTCCGCCCGGATGAAGCCCCGCTCGATGTCGGAGTGGATCTTACCGGCGGCCTGGGGGGCCTTGGTGCCCTTCCTGATGGTCCAGGCCCGGCACTCGTCCTTGCCGTAGGTCAGGAAGGAGATGAGGCCCAGCAGGGCGTAGGAGCACTTGATGAGCCGGTCCAGGCCGGACTCCTGCACCCCCAGCTCCTCCAGGAACATCTGCTTCTCCTCGCCCTCCAGCTCGGCGATGTCCTGCTCCAGCTTGGCGCAGATGGGCAGCACCTGGGCGCCCTCCTTCTCCGCCAGCTCCTTCACCTGTTGGTAATACTGGTTGCCGTCCAGGTCGGTGAAGCCGTCCTCGTCGGTGTTGGCGGCGTAGATGATGGGCTTCAGGCTCAGCAGATCGCTGGTAGCGATGAGGGCCATGTCCTCCGGGTCACAGTCGTAGGTGCGGGCGGACTTTCCGGCGTTGAGATGCTCCGCCAGGCCCTTGAACACCTCCACCTCGTGGAGGAACTTCTTGTCGCCCTTAGCGGCCTTCGTCGCCTTATCGATGCGGCGATTCACCATCTCCAGGTCCGCCATGATCAGTTCCAGGTCGATGGTCTCGATGTCCCCCAGGGGGTCCACAGGGACGTTGGTGCCCGCGTCGGCCACCACGTGCATAATGTTCTCATCGTCGAAGCAGCGCACCACATGGACGATGGCGTCGGTCTCCCGGATGTTGGCCAGGAACTTGTTGCCCAGGCCCGCGCCCTGGCTGGCGCCCTTGACGAGACCGGCGATGTCCACGAACTCGATGACCGCCGGGGTCTTCTTGTCGGGCTGGTACATCTCCGCCAACTTGTCCAGCCGCTCGTCGGGGACGGCCACCATGCCCACATTCGGGTCGATGGTGCAGAAGGGATAGTTGGCGCTCTCCGCGCCGGCGTTGGTGATGGCGTTGAACAGCGTCGATTTGCCCACGTTGGGCAGGCCCACGATACCTAATTTCATATATTTTCACATCTCCTTAATTTTCAAGGGTTTCCGGGTTTTCGTCCTGCCCTTCCGCACCAATTCCGCACCAATTTTGCCCTATCCGCACTTTTCGGTACGAGAGAATTCGAACTGTCGAACTGCATTCGACATAGAATCATCGGTAACGTGGACATAACGATCCATGGTTGTCTTAATACTCGCATGGCCGAGTAATTTTTGCAATATCTTGGGCTGCATACCGCTCTCAATTGCTCTTGTGGCATATGTATGGCGTAATGCGTGCATACAGAATCGCTTAATTCCAGCCTCATCACACAGCTTGTAAAGATGCGTGTGTCATAGGAGCTGTTCTTTGCAGGTTCACCAGTTCTCCAATTGACAAAAACAAGATCACGCATGACCAAGCATCCCGTCTGGCCTGTCCGCCTGTCCATATACTCCAGGACCTGCGACAATGTTTCAGACTGCTTTCTTGTGTCTTTCTCATTATAGCATTCCTGCAGAACCTGGAAAGCACGGTCAGTCAGCGGAATTGTGCGATAACTCGACTCCGTCTTGGGTGGTCCGGCACACCAGTATTTCTGTTTGTACCGGAATTCCAGAGTCTGATTGACTATCAGTGTACGCTTTTTCCAGTCAATTGAATCCCATGTCAACCCGATCAGCTTGCCGGTCCGCAAGCCTGTCTCCAACAGCAAGACATACTGCCTGTAGTTGTGAGATCGTTTGGCCGCAGCGAGGAACTGCTCCTGATCGTCTTTGGTCAGATACTTGATATCATCGACAGCGCAAACTGACTCGGTATATCTCACACCGTTCATAGGATGCTTACCGATAATACCATTCATCACAGCCGCTTTGAACATCGTTCCCATAGCGATGTACGCCTGGCGTATTGTTGAACCCGCGTATTCAGTTTCCATCCGGTACAATACCGCCTTACAGTGCATCGGCTCCACATCAACCATGCGCATGGGCCCCAGAATCGGCTGGATATTGATTTTATATCTCTCCCGATAATTCCGCTTGGTGTTTGGGGATAAATCGCAAATCAAATTCTCCATCCAAAAATTGAACCACATGTCAACTGTCATATCGGAGTTAAACTGAACAATGTCGTGTCTTTCCTCGTACTGAGCATCCGCGAGCCAGTTCTTGGCCTTCGGCAATGTATCAAAATGCTTCTCAGACCGCCTGGTCCCAGAACGGTATCGAGCCGAGTATTTACCATCCTTTCTTTGACAGATTCCTTTGCCGCATTCTCTGCCTTTCAAATTATTGCCCATTGTCTATCCGAACTCCTTCCGTTATACGGCGAAAGAAAGTCCAACACGGTTTTGTATTATAGCATAGAACTCTCTCATTCTCAACACCCTTTCGGCAGTTATATCACCATGTTCTGCCGAATGAATTCTTCTAAGGCAACACCGCACAAATAGCGTATAGGGAGAGCCATAGTAAGCTCGTCTGTAGGGCAGCCAGTATTATCCCCTCGGTTCGCCTGGCAGGGCGCACCAACTCAGGCTGCCAGGCAGGGCCTGTCAGCCAAGATCAGGTTCGCCAAAGCGAACAGCATATTCAATTTAGCGGTCTGCTTCCGCAGGCCCCGGTA
>JALFSO010000078.1 GCA_022778785.1 Dysosmobacter sp.
TCTCCTAATTTTCTGGAGCTTGATCCATTGATGGCGATAGCTAATCTTGTTGAGCCAGAATACCAGAAGAAGATGAACAAACGCATCCAGTGCCGTCTACGCAGCGCACATCTGCGAGGGTGTCCGCAGGAACTCACCAACTGTGTTGATTCAGCTGAGCGTGAGTATCTGCCCCGTGGAATTACAGAGACTCTGGCTACGCTGGATTTCATAGATTCCGGTCTGAATGTCTGTATCCTGGGTCCCTCTGACAGCGGCAAATCCTATCTGGCCAAGGCTCTCGGCATTGTTGCCTGCAACAACTACAAGGTGGAATACCACCATTGCGAGACTCTCCTGGAAACTCTGGTGGCGCTCAAGGCGCAGGATTATTCCAAGTACCAGAAACGACTGAAGAAGCTCTGCGGTGCTGCTCTGCTCATTCTGGACGACTTCCTGCTGCACACCATTACAGACGAACGTGAGGTGAAGGTCCTGTTTGAAATCTTGGAGAAACGATGCGAGATTAACCTGAGCACCATTATCTGCTCACAGCGAGAACCGGCGAGTTGGGGTTCCATGATACTGAATGATGAGGTCTCCGCTAACGCCATCCTGAAGCGTGCAACGAAGCACTACACCGTGGTAATTAAACCCAAAATGACCACCTAATTACGGGTGGCCGCTGCGCCGCAAGGTGGCCGCTGATGACCGCACCGGTGGCCGCCGAGCGCCACAGAATGCAAGCTGGACACATGATGAAGGGCGGCACCATTGTAGACGCCACCATCATCAATGCTCCCAGCTCTACCAAGAATGCGGAGAAAGCCCGAGATTCGGAAATGCACCAGACAAAAAAGGGCAATGAATGGAAATTCGGAATGAAATGCCACATCGGCGTAGACGCAGGCAGCGGTCTGGTTCACACGATGACCGTCACAGCGGCAAACGAGCATGACATTGCCCAGACAGCGAACTTACTCCGGGAAGATGACGGGGTAGTCTATGGGGATTCTGGATATCTTGGGGTGCAGAAGCGCCCCGAAATCGCAAGCAACGAGCATTTTTCAAAAATTGATTTCCGTATTAACCGCCGCCCCAGCAGTCTCCCCAGGGTCAGTGACAACGCTATTGACTGGGAGCGTTATATTGAAAACCGCAAATCGTCAGTGCGATGTAAGGTGGAGCACGCGTTCCGGATCATCAAGTGTCAGTTCGGCTACAAGAAAACCGTGTATCGTGGTCTGAAGAAAAACGAGAACCGACTGTACGCTATGTTCGCTTGTGCCAATTTGTATGCACTTGCCATGGCTGGGCGAAAACTCTCCGTAACCTGATACAGGGGGCAGTCTGCCCTTTTTCAGAAAAAGGAGCAGAAAAGCAGAGAAATAATGGCTATTTTTCGCTTAAATTACCTTAACCAAGTGCAAATAGCGGATAATTCATCGAGCTTCCCTCCACCCGCGCAACGCCGGCTGTAAAGTCCCGAAGTTCTCCCCATGTTTATCTCACTCCTGAACAGATGGCAAAAATCTTTGGGCGCTTTCCGGAAGGAAGCAGTTCCTATCTGCCGCTCCTTCTTGGGTACAAGTGCGGCCTTCGGATTGCCGAGGCCTTTGCGCTGGACTGGTCTGATATTGACCTTAATGCAAAAAAGCTGACTGTCCAGCAGCAGATCCTCTGGCAGGAAAAGAACAGGGAGACAGGCACCGCAGCATATTGGTACTTCACCCTCCCCAAGTACAACAGCATCCGAACCATTGAGCTTTCTTCAGACGTTGTGTCTGCACTGGAACGGGAGAGAGCCCGTCAGAAAGAAGCCCGTGATTTCTACGGCGACCTTTATATCCGCCAGTACCGGGATGAGGCCGGTCATCTCAACACAGCGGGGCAGGGAGAGGAGGTGCATCTGGTCATGGTCCGGCCGGATGGCTCCTATATCAACAGCTGCAACACGCAGCATGTCAGCAGGGTTGCAACGTGGGAACTGGGGTTCGAAAAATTTGACTATCATTCCCTGCGTCACACCCACGCCACCATGCTTGCGGAACTGGGAGCATCGCCCAAGTATGTGCAGCATCGCCTTGGACATAAAAACATCCAGGTCACCATGAACATCTACCAGCATCTTACTGACAAAATGTCCGAGGAAGGCGCAAAGCTTCTGGATACACTTTGAAAATCTGGTTGGCAAAATGTTGACAAAACGGCAAAAACGCCCGCTTCATTACGAAGCGGGCATTTTTAATGCGCTTACAAAAGTTCTGAAAAAGCAGCTTTTCAGCCGTTTTCTCTTACTTCTGGCTCTCAGCAACAGCCACGGCCACGGCGACGGTAGCGCCGACCATGGGGTTGTTGCCCATGCCCAAAAAGCCCATCATTTCCACGTGAGCGGGCACGGAGGAGGAGCCGGCGAACTGGGCGTCGGAGTGCATCCGGCCCATGGTGTCGGTCATGCCGTAAGAAGCGGGACCGGCGGCCATGTTATCGGGATGCAAGGTACGGCCAGTGCCGCCGCCGGAGGCCACGGAGAAGTACTTCTTGCCCTGCTCGATGCACTCCTTCTTGTAGGTGCCGGCCACAGGATGCTGGAAGCGGGTGGGGTTGGTGGAGTTACCGGTGATGGACACGTCCACGCCCTCATGGTGCATGATGGCCACGCCCTCACGGACGTCGTCGGCGCCATAGCAGCGGACAGCGGATCGCTCGCCGTCGGAGTAGGCGATCTCGCGGACCACCTTCAGTTCGCTGGTGTAGTAGTCGAACTGGGTCTGCACATAGGTGAAGCCGTTGATGCGGCTGATGATCTGAGCGGCGTCCTTGCCCAGGCCGTTGAGGATGACCCGCAGGGGCTCCTTCCGGGCCTTGTTGGCGTTGCGGACGATGCCGATAGCGCCCTCGGCGGCAGCGAAGGACTCGTGGCCGGCCAGGAAGGCGAAGCACTTGGTCTCGTCACGCAGCAGCATGGCGCCCAGGTTGCCGTGGCCCAGGCCCACCTTCCGGTCCTCGGCCACGGAGCCGGGGATGCAGAAGGCCTGGAGGCCGATGCCGATGGCCTCGGCGGCCTCGGCGGCGGTCTTGACGCCCTTCTTCAGTGCGATGGCGGCGCCCACGCAATAGGCCCAGCAGGCGTTCTCGAAGCAGATGGGCTGAATGCCCTTCACGATGTCGTAGGGATCGAAGCCGGCGGCCTTGCAGATGTCGCGGCACTCCTCCACGCTGGAAATTCCATACTGAGACAGGACGGAATTGATCTTGTCGATCCGTCTCTCATAGCTTTCAAACAGAGCCATAGTTGTTCAATTCCTCCTTCTCAATTACTGCTTGCGGGGATCAATGTACTCGGCGGCGTTGTCCCACTGACCATAGTGGCCCTGGGCCTTCTTCATGGCCTCGTTGGCGTCCATGCCGCCCTTGATGAACTCCATCATCTTGCCCATGTTCACGAACTCGTAGCCCACGATCTCACGGTCCTTGTTCAGGGCGACGCGGGTGACATAGCCCTCGGCCATCTCCAGATAGCGGGGACCCTTCACCTTGGTGGCATACATGGTGCCCACCTGAGAACGCAGGCCCTTGCCCAGATCCTCCATGGCGCCGCCCACGGGCAGGCCGCCCTCGGAGAACGCGGTCTGGCTGCGGCCGTAGACGATCTGCAGGAACAGCTCCCGCATGGCAGTGTTGATGGCGTCGCACACCAGGTCGGTGTTCAGCGCCTCCAGAATGGTCTTGCCGATGAGGATCTCAGAGGCCATGGCGGCGGAGTGGGTCATGCCGGAGCAGCCGATGGTCTCCACCAGGGCCTCCTCGATGACGCCGTCCTTCACGTTCAGGGTCAGCTTGCAGGCGCCCTGCTGGGGAGCGCACCAGCCGATACCGTGGGTGAGGCCGGAGATGTCCTTGATCTCCTTGGCCTGGACCCATTTTCCCTCCTCGGGGATGGGAGCGGGACCATGGTATGCGCCCTTGGCGACCGGGCACATATTCTCAACTTCTGCGGAGTAAATCATGGTGTGTTCTTCCTTTCCTGCTGATTTTTGAAAAGAAATCAATGCTTTCTTGGTTTATCCGGCACTTATTATACTGTTAATCGATTACAGTGTCAAGCAAGTTTCCCGTATAATTCGCGTTTCTCCGTATTTACCAGTATTGCAGGTCCATTTTATCCCCGTTATCACGAAAATGAAAGTTATGGGTTGCTCTCTTGTAAAAAACACGCCCCGGCGCCGCAAGCGCCGGGGCCTTTGTCTGTCTTTTTCACTGGAGGGAGATCTGGTTGAACAGTGCCAGGATGTCGTCCATGGAGGTGTTCCGCTTCTCCTCCCCGGCCTTGTCCATCACCACATGGCCCTGGCTCATCATCAGGATGCGGTCTCCGTACTCCACGGCGTAGCGCAGATTGTGGGTCACCATCATGGCGGTGAGCTGCTTCTCCCGGACCACCCTGTCCGTCAGTTCCATGATGATGTCCGCCGTCTTGGGGTCCAGCGCCGCCGTGTGTTCGTCCAGGATCAGGAACTTCAGCGGCGTCATGGTGGCCATCAGCAGCGCCACCGCCTGCCGCTGTCCGCCGGACAGGCTGCCCATTTTAATGTGCAGCTTATCCTCCAGCCCCAGGCCCAGGCCCGCCAGCTCGGAGCGGTAGAAGTCGATGCGCTTTTTGTTGACGCCCCGGCCCAGGCCGAAGGACTTGCCCTTGTTGTCCGCCAGGGACAGGTTTTCCAGCATGGTCAGATTGGGGCAGGTGCCAAGGGCGGGGTTCTGATACACCCGGCCCATGGTGGCGTAGCGCTGGTAATCCTTCAGTCTGGAGATGCTCTCCCCGGCCACCAGCACGTCGCCGCCGTCCACGGGAATGGAGCCGCAGATAATGTTCAGCAGCGAGGTCTTGCCGGAGCCGTTGCTGCCCACGATGGACACGAACTGTCCCTCCTCCACGGACAGGGAGAAGCGTTCAAACAGCCGGGTCTCCGTGACGGTACCGGCGTTGTAGGTCTTGGTGATATCACGTACCTCAAGCATGGATGATCTCCTCTCCCTTCCGTCCGGACACGATGAGCACCAGCAGGAACAGCGCGGCGGTGATGAATTTCAGCATGAAGGGGTCGAAGCCCAGCTGCATGGCCGCCTGGATGCAGGCCTTGTAGAGGATGCTGCCCACCAGCACGGCGGTGGTGCCCTTCACAAAGGACAGCTTCCGGAACAGTGAAATGCCGATGATGACGGAGGCCAGGCCGAACACCACCTGTCCGGTGCCCATGGTGGCGGTGAAGGACTTGTCGGCCTGACACACCACGCCGCCCGCCAGGGCCACCAGTCCGTTGGACAGGGCCAGGCCCAGGATCTTCACATTGCCCATGTTTTTCCCCAGGGCAGTGACCAGAGTACTGTTGTCGCCCACGGCCCGCAGCAGCAGACCGGATTTCGTCCGGAAATAGGCGTCCAGCACCAGCTTCACAACCACCACCAGCACCAGCGACACCACCAGCCGCCGGGTGGAGAGGCTGGCACCCCCCAGCAGGGCCGCCGGGCCGGAGGTGAAAATGGTGTCCGTTCCACGGCCGATGGGCACGTTGGAAGCCCCCGCCACCATCAGGTTGATGGAGAACAGGGCTGTCTGGGTGATGATGCCCGCCAGCAGGTTCCGGACGTGAAACACCACATGGATGACGCCGGTGGCAAGGCCCGCCAAAATGCCCGCGGCAATGGCGGCCGCCAGGGCGGCCCAGGGATTCACGCCCTGCACCAGCAGCACGGCGGTGACGGCGGCGCCCAGAGGAAAGCTGCCGTCCACGCTCAGGTCCGGGAAGTCCAGGATGGTGTAGGTGATGTACACGCCAAAGGCCACCAGCGCGTAGATGAGACCTTGGGTGATGGTACTGACGATCAGGTCCAGATTCATAGGGGTTCCCTCCTACTTATACTGATTCTTGATGAAAAAGTTTCATCAAGAATCCCGGGTGCTGCGCACGCTCGAATTGTGCACAGGCACAATTCGGCGTCTGCTGTGCATCAGTTCGACGGGCCAAATCAGAGATTTGGAGTCTCACTGATCATAAAAACTGAATGCGCTTTGCGCTATAAAACGGTTTAAACCGTTTTAATCAGGTTTAGTATCAAAAAGCAGAGATTGTGCCGAAGCATCCTGCCGCCCGGGGAGCGGCAGGATGCGGGATGTCAGGGTATCAGAATGTCAGGGCGGGCGTCTCAGCTCACCTCAACGGCGGTGGAGGCCAGCTCCACGGGCAGCTCAATGTTCAGCGCGGCCAGAGCGGTGGAGTTCACGTACAGGTCGTAGTTCTGGATGACCTCGTAGGGCAGGTCGGCGCAGGTAGTCTCGCCCTTGAAGACCTTGGCGGCCATCTCACCCGTCTGGATGCCCAGCTTCACGTAGTCCAGACCGGCGCCGGCCACGCAGCCCAGCTTCACCTGCTCCACCTCGGAGCCGTACACCGGCACGCCGGCCTCATCGGTCTTCTCCAGGATGGCGGGGAGGACGCCCACCACGTTGTTGTCCGTCAGGTTGGACAGGCAGTCCACCTTGTCGGCCAGCAGCTTATCCACAGCCTGGGTGACCTCCGCCTGGGAGGTGACGGCCACGGCGTCGATGGTGAAGCCGTAGTCCCCGGCCATCTGGTTGTAGACCTCGATGGAGTACAGGGAGTTGGACTCGCTGGTGGTGTAGATGATGCCGATGGTGTCGGCGTCGGGCTGGAGCTGGCGGATCAGCTTCAGCTGGCCCTCCACCGGCAGCATGTCGGAGGTGCCGGTGACGTTGCCGGAGTCCAGCTTGGCGCCCACGGGATCGGTGACGGCGGTGAAGATCACGGGAATGTCCTTCTCCTCCGCAGCGTTGTAGCAGGCCACGGCGGAGGGAGTGGCGATGCCCACCATCATGGCGGCGTTCTCGTCAGAGAACCGCTGGGCGATCTGGGAGTCGATGGAGTCGTCAAAACCGGCGTTCTGGTAATCCAGCTCGAAGTCCACGCCCTCCTTCAGGCCCGCGTTCTCCAGTCCCTGCAGGAAGCCGGTGCGGCAGTTGTCCAGGGAGCCGTGCTCACCGTACTGGGCGATGCCGATGATGGGCAGGTCCTGGGGAGCGGACGCGGCCCCGGAGGACGCGGCGGCGGAACCGGAGGCGGAGGAAGCGGTGGAGGCGGCGCCGCTGGAACCGCAGGCGGTGAGAGCGGCGGCGAGGAACAGCGCCAGAACGGCGGCGGACAGCTTTTTGAACAGATGGTTTTTCATGGTGATATTCTCCTTTATTCATTCAAAATTCAGGTCGTTGACGGTATCGGGTCGTGCTTTTCGATCATACGCTCCGCCATCGCCATCGTCTTGAAAAATTCAGTTTTTTCATTCCGATCATCCTTCCAAAGCCATGTAAAACTGCCATCAGGCAACAAAAAAAGCCTCATCCCAAATCTCATTTGGGACAAGACTGAATCCTGCGGTACCACCCAAGTTGACGCTGACGCGCCCGCTCGTATCGGAGACGATCATCTCCGCCGCGGCTGGTAACGGGTGCGGCCCCCGTCGGAAGCTACTGACCGGAACCCGGCGTTCGCCCCGCCCTCGCAAGTCCATTCGCCGGAAAGTCCTCTGCCGTGATCCCACCACCCACGGCTCTCTGAAAGGTTGCCCCTCCGGCTACTTCTCTTGCTCAACGGTTTTGCTGTTTGATTGCTTTGCATTATATGCGCCGCCAGGCCGTTTGTCAACCCCCATCCCCGGATTTTTCTTTCCTATCCGGAAGAACGTCCGTGGGGGATGGACAATTCTGTCCATCCCCCACAGTTGGTTTTGATCAGGCCGTCCGTCAGGACAGCAGAACGGAGTCCGTCTCCTCCTGGACGCCGGCCACCTCGGCGAACTTTTGCAGCAGATCGGCCTTGGTGAGCTTCTTCTTGTCCTCGCCCCGGATGTCCAGGATGATGCGGCCCTCGTTCATCATGATGAGCCGGTTGCCGTGGACGATGGCGTCCTTCATGTTGTGGGTGATCATCATGGCCGTCAGGCTGTTCTCCTGCACGATCTTGTCGGACAGCTCCAGCACCTTGGCGGCGGTGGCGGGGTCCAGCGCGGCGGTGTGCTCGTCCAGCAGCAGCAGCTTGGGCTTCTGCAGGGCGGCCATCAGCAGCGTCAGCGCCTGGCGCTGGCCGCCGGACAGCAGGCCCACCTTGGAGGTCATCCGGTCCTCCAGGCCCAGGCCCAGGGTGGCCAGCTTCTCCCGGTAGAGGGTCTTCTCCGCCTTGGTGACGCCCCAGCCCAGGCCCCGCTTCTGGCCCCGGCGGTACGCCAGCGCCAGATTTTCCACGATCTGCATGTTGGGCGCGGTGCCCATCATGGGGTCCTGGAAGACGCGGCCGATGTACTGGGCCCGCCTGAATTCCGGCAGGCCGGTGACGTCCACGCCGTCGATGACGATGGAGCCCTGGTCCACCGGCCACACGCCGGCCACGGCGTTGAGCATGGTGGACTTGCCGGCGCCGTTGCCGCCGATGACGGTGACGAAGTCGCCGGGCTCCAGATGGAGGTTCAAATCGATGAGGGCCTTCTTCTCGTTGATGGTGCCCGTGTTGAACGTCTTGGAGACATGAGAGAGTTTAAGCATGGGGCTCCGCCTCCTTTCCGGCCTTCTGGGCCATCTTGCCCGCGTGCTTGAAGGAACTGCGGGCCTGGGACTGCAGATAGGGCACCGCCAGGAAGATGGCCACGATGACGGCGGTGAACAGCTTCAGGTCGTTGGAGTCCAGCTTCAGCCACAGGATGATGGTCATGACGATGTAATACGCGATGCCGCCGCCCACCACGAAGGCCAGCCGCACGGCGAAGTTGCAGCCCTTGTGGAACAGGGCGTCGCACAGCACCTCGCCGATGATCACCGCCGCCAGGCCGATGACGATGGCGCCGCGGCCCATGTTGATGTCGGCGTAGCCCTGGAACTGGGTCATCAGACCGCCGCCCAGCGCCACCAGGCCGTTGGACAGGGCCAGACCCAGCACTTTCATGGTGTCAATGTTGATGCCCTGGGCGCGGCTCATGGCGGGGTTGGAGCCGGTGGCCCGCAGGGCGCTGCCCTGCTCCGTACCGAAGTACCAGTAGCACACGCCGATGATCAGAGCGGCCAGGAACAATCCCACCAGAATGGCCTGGGGCACGAACCGGGAGGACAGCAGAAAGCCCTTGCCTCCCTCAGTCTCCCAGATCATGCCGAATTTGGAGACGCTGGCGCTGAGGTTGGGGTTCTTGCCCATGATCCGCAGGTTGATGGAGTACAGGGCGAACTGGGTCAGAATGCCCGACAGGATGGCGGGGATGCCCAGACGGGTGTGGATGAGGCCGGTACACAGTCCCGCCAGGATGCCGGCCACCAGGGCCACCAGCAGGGCGGCCCAGGCGGGCCATCCGGCCAGGATCAGGACCGCCGTCACGGCGCCGCCGGTGGTAAAGGAGCCGTCTACCGTCAGATCGGCCACGTCCAGCAGCCGGAAGGTGATGTAGACGCCCAGCGCCATCAGTCCCCAGATGATGCCCTGAGCCACTGCCGCCGGCATGCGGGACAGCAGATTCGTGAGGCTCAGGGAGGCGAAATACGCCGCAATGTTCATAGGATTACTCCTCTCTTTTTCTTCTGTGATCCGTCACAGGCACAGATGAATGGCCGCCGCGGATATCCGGCGTTCATTCATCCACCCCCGGACTGCGTCCTTCCGCGGGAAATTCCCCGGAGGACGCCGGATGTCCGGTGCCCCCGGGGAACCAATATCAGCCCTCGATGGCAGTGTAGCCCTCGGGAATGGTGACGCCCAGGGCGCTGGCAATATCGGGGTTGTACTCCTTCACGGGGTTGGGATAGTACTCGATGGGCATGGCGGAGACATCGGCCTCGCCGGTCAGGATCTTCACAGCCATCTCACCGGTGGTGCGGCCCAGCTCATAGTAGCTGATGGACAGGGTAGCCACGCCGCAGCCCTTGCAGATGCCCTCCTCGCCGGTGATGATGGGCACGCCGGCGGGCTGCGCCACGTTGTTGATGGTCTCGGCGGCGTTGGCGGCGGTGTTGTCGGTGGGTACGTACAGCACGTCGTTCTCATCGCAGGCAGTCTGGGTGACGGCGGCCACGTCATTGGAGTCGGCGAAGGTGTAGACCTTCACGCTGTAGCCCAGATCCTCCAGGCATGCCTTCACGGTGTCAGCCTGGTAGACGGAGTTGGGCTCGCCGGAGCAGTACAGGATACCCACGTTCTGGGCGTCGGGGAACAGCTCCTTCACCATGTCAGCCTGCTGGTCCAGAGGAGCCAGGTCGGAGGTGCCGGACACGTTGGTGCCCACGGTGCCGTTAAAGTTGTCCAGGTCCAGGGCCACGCCGTACTCCGTGATGGAGGTGCCCAGCACGGGGATGGTGTCGGTGGCATTGGCGGCGGCCTGGAGGGATGCGGTGGCGTTGGCCAGGATCAGGTCCACGCCGGTGGAGACGAAGTTGTTGACAATGGTGGTGCAGTTGGCAGACTCGCCGGCGGCGTTCTGCTCATCCCAGGTCACCTGGCCGGGCAGAGCCTCGTCCACGGCGTCCCGGAAGCCCTGGGTAGCGGCGTCCAGTGCGGGATGCTGCACCAGCTGGCAGATTCCGATGGTGTAGGTCTCGGCGGCGGGAGCGGAGGCGGCCGCGGAACCGGCTGCGCCAGAGGCGGCGGGGGTGGAGGAGCCGCCGCTGCTGCCGCAGGCGGCCAGACTCAGGGCCATGGCGGAAGCCATGACCAGCGCGAGGATCTTCTTTTTCATGTGTTTAATCTCCTTTTCGTGACATAGCCATTTGGACTTTATAAAAAGCGGCTCTGTCCGGATGGACAGAGCCGCTTTCCATACTTCTCAGCGAATCTCACCCATGCTGTCCGGACGGTCTTTTTTCGTCAGCCCACGGTAAAAACGGCCCGCAAAGCGGACCTGCATAAAGGAGTAGCGGGCGGCTTCGTTGATCCGGATCATCATGGCTGCTCCTCCTTTATAATGTGAGATTACTTTGAACTATATAGCTTTAAACCAATGAAGTCAATGGTCATTTTACACAGAAATCCCCAGAGTTTTTCGGTAATAGCCCCTTTTCCGAAAAATCTGCGCCGCGGCGTCCGGAAAAATGTCCCTCTGCCCAGCCATCCGCACGGTCCGCAGCGTCAGGGCGACTGGAAATTCAGAACGTCACGACGTCCCAAAAACTGTAAATATATGGCAGTCAAAAACCATTTTCCGCGCCTCAGTTTTTCATTGACTTTTGAAACAGGCGGTGGTATATTGGGAAAGTATTTTTTGACGCTTCATGCAGCGGTTTGCGGCGTGAGCCGCAGGTTGGGTCCAAAACTGAACGAGTGAAAGCGACACCGCGGATCGCAGCTGAGAGTCCCGAAATATGGAGGGACTTTTAGCCGCTAAATCCGGGGTGTTTTTGTTTTGATCCCGGTGCATGGATTCTGAAAATTCAGAGAAACTTGTGTATAAAAGGTAAGGTGAGAGGAATGTCTACCAAATTCGTATTCGTCACCGGCGGCGTTGTCTCCGGACTGGGCAAGGGCATCTGCGCGGCGTCCCTGGGCCGTCTGCTGAAGCAGCGGGGCCTGCGGGTGCGGAACCAGAAGTTCGACCCCTATATCAACGTGGACCCCGGCACCATGAGCCCCTATCAGCACGGCGAAGTCTTCGTCACCGACGACGGCGCCGAGACCGACCTGGATCTGGGCCACTACGAGCGGTTCGTGGACGAGGACCTCAGCGGCAACAGCTCCGTGTCCTCCGGCAAGATCTACTGGTCCGTCCTGAACCGGGAGCGCCGGGGTGACTACCTGGGCGCCACGGTGCAGATCATTCCCCACATCACCAACGAGATCAAGGACCGCATCTACGCCATGGCCTCCGAGGACGTGGACGTGGTCATCACGGAGATCGGCGGCACCGTGGGCGACATTGAGAGCCAGCCCTTCCTGGAGGCCATCCGCCAGGTAGCGTCCGAGCGTCCCCATGGAGACGTGCTGTTCATTCACGTGCCCCTCATCGTCCAGATCCCCGGCAGCGGTGAGCTGAAGTCCAAGCCCACCCAGCACTCCGTGAAGGAGCTGCTGAGCCTGGGCATCCAGCCCGACATCCTGGTGTGCCGCTGCGACACTCCCATCACCGAGGACATCCGCCGGAAGATCGCCCTGTTCTGCAATGTGGAGCCGGACTGCGTCATCCAGAACGCCACCGCCGAGACCCTCTACGAGGTGCCCCTGCTGATGGCCAAGGAGGGCCTGGACGAGGTGGTCTGCCGCAAGCTGGGTCTCATCACCCACCAGCCGGATCTGCGGGAGTGGACAGCCATGGTGAAGCGGGAGAAGGGCGCCCACAAGAAGGTGCGCATCGCCCTGGTGGGCAAGTACACCCAGCTCCACGACGCCTATCTGTCCGTTGTGGAGTCCCTGAACCACGCCGGCACCGCCAACGACGCAGTGGTGGAGATCAAGTGGGTGGATTCCGAGGGCCTGACGGAGAAGAACGTGGCGGAGGTCCTGAGCGATGTCACCGGCGTTCTGGTGCCCGGCGGTTTCGGCGACCGGGGCATTGAGGGCATGATCACCGCCGTCCGCTATGCCCGGGAGAACCGGGTGCCCTATTTCGGCATCTGCCTGGGGATGCAGATGGCCGTGGTGGAGTTTGCCCGCCACGTGGCGGGTCTGGCCGACGCCAACTCCGCCGAGTTCTCCGAGACGACCCAGAATCCCGTCATCGCCCTGATGCCGGATCAGGTGAACGTCACGGAGAAGGGCGGCACCATGCGTCTGGGCAAGTACCCCTGCATCCTGAAGGAGGGCACCCGCAGCCGGGCCCTCTATGACGCGGAGGAGATCTCCGAGCGTCACCGCCACCGCTATGAGTTCAACAACGACTATCGCCAGATGTTCCAGGACAGGGGCATGGTGCTGGCGGGCCAGTCCCCGGACGGCCGTCTGGTGGAGATCGTGGAGTTGCCGGACCACCCCTGGTTCGTGGGCGTGCAGTTCCATCCGGAGTTCAAGAGCCGTCCGGACCGTCCGCACCCTGAATTTTATGGCTTCGTGAAGGCCGCCGTGGAGATGGCTGAGTCCAAATAAACCGTCAACAGGGCCGGACGGCTCTCCGCCATCTCCGCCGGTTGCCGCGTCAGCGGCGAGGCGGAGGGCGATTTCCCCGGATACTCCCGCCAGGGAGTATCCCGTCCGGACCGTCCGCACCCTGAATTTTACGGCTTCGTGAAGGCCGCTGTGGAGATGGCCGAGTCCAAATAAACCGCCATCCGCCGCTTTGCCGTTTTGTTAATAAAGGAGAACACATGAATCACTTTCGTCAGATTGCGGAAAAACTGGATCACTTCGGACTGGACGCCATGCTGCTGACCTGTGATGCCAACCGCTTCTACGCCACCGGCTTCCACTCCACCGGCACCGACGGCGCCGCTCTGGTAACACGCCGGAAAGCCTACTATCTCACCGACTCCCGCTATACGGAGGCCGCTGCCCGCTATGTCCAGAACGCCGAGATCCAGGAGGTCCGGGCCGGCCGGGGCTACACCGTCCTGCTGCGGGAGATCATGGAATCGCAGGGCCTCCGCCGGGTGGGCTTCGAGGACGCCTATATGACCGTCCGGGACTATGAGGCCTACCGAAAGGCTTTGCCCTGCGAGCTGGTACCCGCCACGGAGCTGCTGCTGGAGCTGCGCCGGGTAAAGGACAGCCAGGAGATCGAGACCCTCATCGCCGCCCAGCGCATTGCGGAGAAAGCCCTGGAGAATATCCTGAACGAGATCCGTCCCGGCGTCACGGAGAAGGAGATCGCCGCCCGGCTCCAGTATCTGATGCTCCACTACGGAGCGGAGGACATGTCCTTCGACCCCATCGTGGTCTCCGGCCCCAACGGCAGCCTGCCCCACGGCGTCCCCTCCGAGAAGGCCATCCGGAATGGGGAATTCGTCACTATGGACTTCGGCTGCGTCTATCACGGCTACTGCTCCGACATGACCCGCACCGTGGCGGTGGGTTACGCCACTGAGGAGATGCGGCGGGTCTATCAGACGGTGCTGTCCGCCCAGACCGCGGGCATCGCCGCCGCCAGAGCCGGTGCCACAGGGCAGGCGGTGGACGGCGCCGCCCGGTCCATCATCGTCAGTGCGGGCTACGGCCCCTATTTCGGCCACAGCTTCGGTCACGGCGTGGGGGTGGAGATCCACGAGAGCCCCAACGCCTCCCCCCTCAACGACAAGCCCCTGCCCGCCGGTGCGGTGATCTCCGCAGAACCGGGCATCTATCTGCCGGGAAAGCTGGGCGTCCGCATTGAGGACGTGCTGGTGCTGAAGGAGGGCGGCTGCGTGGACATCACCAATGCCCCCAAAGAGCTTTTAATTTTGTAAACGATTAACAGTGCCGGAGACGGATCAAAAGGCATCCGCCTCCGGCGCATTTTCTCAAAAACAGCGGTAAAAAGTGCGCAAATTTGGGAAAATGCCATTTGACACCGGCCCTTGCGCCCTGTTATGATGACACAGAACAATGACCGCCCCGGCCCGGGGCGCAGATCCCGCGCGGCAGTCCCGCGCGGATATCGGTTATCAAAGGAGAGATACAGCATGGACACCATCTATGTCACCGGCCACCGGAATCCCGACACGGATTCCATTGTCTCCGCCATGGCCTACGCGGCCCTGATGAACTCTCTGGGCGACCGGGAGTACACCGCCGCCTGTCTGGGCCGGGTCAACGATGAGACCCAGGCCATTCTGAACCGCTTCCGGTTCCAGGCGCCTCAGCTGCTGGACAACGTCTTCACCCAGGTCCGGGACCTGGATTACGATACGCCGCCCACATTGAACACCGGCGTCACCATCAGCCGCGCCTGGGGGCTGATGCAGAACAACAAGATCTCCGCCATCCCCGTGGCCAACGAGGACGGGACCCTGTACGGCATGCTGTCCGCCGGAGACATCGCCTCCTACGACATGTCCTCCGTCCGGAATCCCTGCGTCAATGAGGTTCCCCTTTACAACCTGCTATCCGTCATTGAGGGCAAGCTGATGAACGAGGCCGGTCAGACGGTGGACTCCATCTCCGGCGAGGTCACCATCGCCCTGCCCACCTCCCGGAAGAACCTGCTGTTCTCCAGCAAGGACAGCATCGTCATCTGCGGCGACCAGCCGGACATGGTGAAGTACGCCATGGAACTGGGCGTCCGGTGCGTCATCGTCTGCCAGGCGGAGATCAGCGACGAGCTGCGCTCCATCCCCACGGAGACCTGCCTCATCTCCACCCCCACCGACGCCTACCAGACGGTGCATCTCATCTGCCACTCCCTGCCGGTGTCCCGCATCTGCAAAACGGCGGGTCTGGTGACCTTCCATCTGGACGACTACATCGACGACGTCCGTGAGGCGGTGCTGCAGAGCCGGTTCCGCTGCTACCCCATTCTGGATGAAAACGAAAAAGTGGTGGGCACCCTGTCCCGCTTCCACCTGCTGCGTCCCCGCCGGAAGCGGGTAGTGCTGGTGGACCACAACGAGAAGGCCCAGTCCGTCCGGGGCCTGGATCAGGCGGACATCATGGGCATCATCGACCACCACCGTCTGGCGGACATCCAGACCGGTAACCCGGTGTACGTCCGCAACGAGCCGGTGGGCAGCACCACCACCATCGTGGCGGAGATGTATCAGGACCACGGCCTGATGCCCTCGGAGAAGATGGCGGGTCTGATGGCGGCGGCCATCGTGTCGGACACCGTCATGTTCAAGTCTCCCACCTGCACCCAGCTGGACCGGGATCTGGCCCAGCGCATGGCCCGTATCGCCAACGTCTCCCTGGAAGACCTGGGCCATCTGGTATTCTCCGCCTCCGCCAATGAGAACCGCTCCGCCGAGGAGCTGATGAAGACGGACTTCAAGGAGTTCCACATCGCCGGACACGATCTGGCCGTGTCCCAGATCACCTGCGTGGACTCCCAGCACCTGATGACCCGTCAGGAGGAGTTCATGGACGCCATGCAGGAGCTGAAGACCATGCGGCACTATGACATGATCCTGCTGATGTTGACAGACGTGCTCCAGGAGGGCACCCGGCTGATGTATCTGGGCGACGACCAGGCCATCCAGCAGGCCTTCAACTGCAAGCCCGTGGACCACTCCGTGTTCCTGCCCCACGTCATGTCCCGGAAAAAGCAGGTCATCCCCGCCCTCTCCGCCCTGTGGGGCTGAGCCGTCACCTTCAAGGCGGCGACCTTCCACCGGATGGAGCCGGATATCTTCCCGAAAACCGTCAGGGACGCCTTTGCGGCGTCCCTGATTTTTTCATTTTATCCCTTGACCTTCCAGCCGCTGGACGGCTTATGCTGTAAGCAGTTCAAAAGCAAGGGAGGATCTTCTATGTTTTCTGTTGCACAGCTGGCGGCCATGGCCTTCAGCGCCGCCGTATCCCTGGGACTGCCGGTGGGGCTGCTGGTCCTCTGGCGGAAGAAGACCGGGGCACACCTCCGGAGCGCCGCCGTGGGCGCGGCCATGTTTTTCCTGTTCGCCCTGGTGCTGGAGCAGCTGCTCCATCTGCTGGCCCTGCGGCCCGGCGGGTTCATTCTGTCCCACACCTGGGCGTACGTCCTCTACGGCACGTTGGCCGCCGGCGTCTTTGAGGAGACGGGGCGGCTGACGGGCTTCCGTCTGCTGCGGCGTCAGGACCGCCGGGAGTCCGCCGTCATGTACGGCATCGGCCACGGCGGACTGGAATCCCTGCTGCTGGGCGGCATTCCAGCGGTGTGGAACCTGGCGTCGGCCCTGGGGTACAACGCCGGGACCCTCACCGGTGACGCGCTGGCGTCGGTCCCCGCCGCGCCGGCCGCGCCGGCGGCGGACTATCTGGTGATCGGTGTGGAGCGGGCGCTGGTCATCTGCTTTCACATCGCCCTCAGCGTTCCGGTGTTTCAGGCGGCGAAGCGGCCGGGAAAGCGATGGCTGTACCCCGCCGCCATCCTCCTCCATGCGGGGATGGATGTGTTCGCCGCCCTGTACCAGCGGGGCGTGCTGTCCATCTGGCTCTCGGAGGGGCTGATGGCGGCATTCTCAGTCCCGGCCTGCGCGCTGGCCTTCCGCCTGTACCGCGGGGACAGAACGGCAGAATCTGCATAACAGGACACCGGCGGCTGCGTGGATCCACGCGGCCGCCGGTCTTTTCCGCCGGACATCAGCTCTCCCGACGGCTGTAAAATTTCACAGACAGCGGCACGGACACCGCCGTCAGCACCGCCGCGGCGGCAGCTGCCGCGGGCAGCACCACCTGCCGGAACGCCATAGAGGAATATCCCTCCGACGCGGATACCGCGATGGTGCTGATGGCTCCGGCGCCGCCGCACACCAGAAAGATGATGAGGAACATGGTCAGCCGCCCCTTCTCCACGCCGAAGCGGAACAGCAGCGGCAGGGAGATGGACATGATGCCCAGGCCGCAGCATACGGACAGCAGCACCGTCGTCAGGGAGAATCCGCCGTTGACGCCCAGCAGGGAGACGGCGCACTGGATGGGCACAGAGATCACCGTGGCTCCGGCGATGCACAGCCAGCCAAACACGTACTTGCTCAGCACCAGATCCCGGGCGGAGTAGGGCATCATAGCCGCCAGCTGATCCCATTTGCTGCGCTCATCGTAAGCCATGGCGGTGTAAGGCAGCATGGCGGCATAGACGATGGCGAAGATGTTGTTGAAGGCAGAGGGAATGGCGGAGAAGATCACGATGAGAAACAGGAAGTACTTCATCTGCTTCCAGATCACGCAGGTGTCCTTTAAGAGCAGGGCTTTCATCATTTCACTCCTTTCACGGTAAACAGGATGATATCCTCGATAGTGGCCCGCTCCAGCAGGAACCCGGCGGGCACCTCCGCCCGGCGCACCAGCGCCCGGACACCGCCGTAGCTGCCGTCCTCCCGGTACACCACTGCCTCCGGCCGCAGGCTGTCCGCCTGCTCCACCGTGCCGGTGAAGATGCCGTACGCCTCCAGCAGCCGGTCCTTTTCGTCGCAGAACAGCAGACGCCCCTGGTGGAGAAAGGCGATGTAGTCGCACAGCTTCTCCAGATCGCTGAGGATGTGGGAGGAGATGAGGATGGAGTGTTCCTCGTCCCGGGCAAACTCGGAGAAGAAGATATTCAGGATCTCATCCCGGACGATGGGGTCCAGACCGGCAGTGGCCTCGTCCAGGATCAGCAGCTTCGGGTCATGGCTCAGGGCCACGGCGATGGCCAGCTTCATCTTCATGCCCCGGGAGAAGTCCTTGAACTGCCGCTTTTCCGGCAGCTGGAACCGGTCCAGATAGGTGCCGTATTTCGCCGGGTTCCACCGGCGGTAGGTTTTGGCCATGATCTTCCCCACCTGGTCCACGTTCAGGACCTCTGGGAAGTAGGCCTCGTCCAGCACCACGCCGATGTCGTCCTTCACCGCCAGAAACTCCGGCGACGCGGCGTCCGTGCCCAACACCCGGACGGTGCCGCTGTCCGGCCGCAGGGCGTTCATGATGAGACGGATGGTGGTGGATTTTCCGGCGCCGTTCTCGCCCACCAGGCCGCAGATGGTGCCCCCCGGCACCGTCAGGCTCAGGTCCTGAATGGCGAAGTCGCCGAAGCTCTTGTTCACATGAGACAGCTCAATGGCATTCATTGCGTTTCGTCCTCCTCTGACAGGATGCGGAGCGTTTCAAGCAGCTCCTCCCGGGACAGTCCGCAGGTCCGGGCCAACTGGACCGCCGCCGACAGATGTCCCTCCAGTTCCTTCAGTTTCTGTTCCCGGATCAGGTCCAGATCCTTTTCCGCCACAAAGCAGCCCTTTCCGGCCACGGTGTACACGTAGCCCTCAGCCTCCAGCTCGTCATAGGCCCGCTTGGTGGTGATGACGGAGACCTTCAGATCCTTGGCCAGCACCCGGATGGAGGGCAGCAGCGCCCCCGCCTCCAGTTCACCGGCCACGATCTGGGCCTTCAGCTGGGTGCAGATCTGGTCGTAGATGGGTTGATCGGATGTATTTCGGATGATGATTTCCATGGATGGGTCCTCCGTTCGTACTGTACATGTACAGTATATACAGCACAAACAGTTTGTCAAGAGGGTACGGAATGTTTTTTCAGAAAATTTCCCCGGTTTCAAAAATCAGACAGATTTTTCCCGTCGTATCCCATTGAAAAAAACAGCCCGTATGATAGAATAACCGTGCCAAATGACTTTTCCGCGCCTTTGATTCCGGCATTTATGGACTTTTGAGAGGAGGGAGCGCCGGTGGAGATCATCCAGGGAAACTGCAATCTGCTGCTGACCTGGCAGCCAAACGGGACCGGCGTCACCCTTCTCCGGGCGGAGACCTGGGACAGCCGGGCGGTGATCCCGGAGACCGTCGCCGGACGGCCGGTGACGGCCATCGGCCACCATGCCTTCACGCCGGGCCGGGCCGCTCCGGCGGGGGAACAGCTGCGGATCACCTGCGGCCCCGTCAGCGGCGAGCCGGACAACGCCCGCATGACAGAGCTGGTCCTGCCCCGGACGGTGGAGTCCGTGGGGGATTACGCCCTGTACAACTGCGCCGGGCTGAAGACACTGGAACTCCATGACACCGCAGTTCGGTGGGGCGGCAGCGTCTTCATGAACTGCCGCCTGCTGGATACCTTTATTCTCCATCTGGCGGACGAAAAGGCCCGGCTGCTGAGCTACTTTGCCGGAGAGCTGACCCGGGAGCTGGACGTCTCCATGACCTATCCTGACGGTTCGCAAATCCGGCTGATTTTTCCGGAATTTCTGGAATCCTACGAGGAGAACTCTCCCGCCCACCACTTCGACTACAACATCTTCGGCGCCGGGTATCCCTATCACCACTGTTTCCGGGACCGGGCGTTCTCTCCCGCCGACTTTGACGCCCTGTGGCCGGACTTTCTGAAAACAGAGCATGACGGGGACTGCGCCCTGCGTCTGGCCTGGTGGCGGCTCCGACTGCCCAGGGGTCTGGGTGATGAAGCGGCGGCACGGTATCTCGGTTACCTCCGGAGCCGCGCCGGGGACACGCTGGACTGGCTGCTGTCCCGCCGGGACATGGAGGGCTTTGCCTGGTTCCCGTCCGCCGCGCTGCCGGAAAAGCCGGTTCTGGAAGCGGCCTGCGAGCAGGCCCGTCAGCGGCGAAGCCCGGAGGCCCAGGCGCTGCTGCTGGAACAGCTCCACCGCCGCTTTCCGGCAGGCCGGAGCAAACGGTTCGCACTTTGAAAAAATAGGAATTAGAGATTAGGAATGAGGAATTAAGGGTTCTCGTTACGGAATATTCTGAAATTTGTCCGGCGAAGCCGGACACCGTCATTCCTAATTCCTAATTCCTCATTCCTAATTGAAAAGGACGGTCTATGGACAAACAGAAAACCCTCACCGAGATCGGTCTGGACATTCTCAATGCCGCCCGGAACGAACTCTATCTGAACCTCCCCTATCTGGACACGGCGCTGTGCGGGCTGGATTTTAAGCCCGGAGACGGCGTCACGGTGACGCTGGCCGCCGACGGGGAGTCGCTGTACTACGACGGCGGCTATCTCTCCGACCGGTATCTCCGGTCCCGAACCGGGATGAACCGCATCTATCTCCACGTCATCCTCCACTGTATGCTGCGGCATCTGGCGAAAAAGCAGGGAAAGATCCCGGAGCTGTGGGATCTGGCCTGTGACATCGCCGTGGAGAGCGTGCTGGACGGGCTGGACTATCCCTGTCTCGGCACCGGCAATGCCCCCCAGCTCCGGGGCAAGTGGTACGGCATCCTACGGGAGGACATGCCGGTGCTGACGGCGGAGGGCATCTACCGCGCCCTGCTGCGGCGGGATGTGGATGAATATGAGTGCGCCCGGCTCCAGCGGGAGTTCTTCGCCGACGACCACGGCCTGTGGTGTCCCCAGAGCCGGGAGGATCAGGAGCGCAGCGACCGGCAGGACCGGAAGTGGCAGGGCGCGTCGGAACGGACCCAGACGGGTCTGGAGACCGTTCTGGCGGGACAGGCCGTGGGCGGCGAGGTCATCTGCCAGCAGATCCGGGTGGCCAACCGGCCCTCGGTGGACTACCGGGCTTTTCTGCGTCGGTTCGCCGTGCCCCGGGAGGTCCTGGCGGTGGACGGCGACGCCTTTGACTACGGCTTCTACTCCTACGGCCTGCGGTTGTACGGCAACATGCCCCTGGTGGAGCCGCCGGAGACCAAGGAGGAAAAGCGCATCGAGGACTTCGTCATCGCCATCGACACCTCCATGTCCACCTCCGGGGCGCTGGTGCGGCGGTTTCTGGAGATCACCTATTCCATCCTCCGCAGCACCGAGACCTTCACCCGGAAGGTGAACATCCGCATTATCCAGTGCGACGATCAGGTGCGGTCTGACCAGGTGATCCGCGACCTGTCGGAGCTGAAGGAGTATATGAAGCGGTTTGAGCTGTCCGGCGGCAGCGCCACCGACTTCCGGCCCGTGTTCCATCACGTGGCGGGGCTGATGGAGCGAGGCGCCTTCACCCATCTGCGGGGCCTGCTCTACTTCACCGACGGCATGGGCATCTATCCCAAAAAGCGTCCGCCCTATGAAGTGGCCTTCGTCATGCCGGGAGAACCGGCCATGGCGGTGGAGGTGCCCCCCTGGGCCATCCGTCTGGATCTGACGGAGCCGGAGCTGGAGGATGCCGCCAACCAATCCGGCTGGGAGCCGGACGAGAGCGATCTGGCGGAGCTGCCGGAGCTGTGACCAATGTTTTCTGAGAAAGATTTGAGGATACGGGCATGAATATCAAACAGGCAAAAGAAGAAATTCAGAACACTCTGCGGGCGTATCTGGCCAAGGACGAGCTGGGGAACTATCTCATCCCCTCCGTCCGCCAGCGGCCCGTGCTGCTGATGGGCCCTCCCGGCGTGGGAAAGACCCAGATCATGGAGCAGATCGCCAGGGAGATGGGCGTGGGGCTGGTGGCGTACACCATCACCCACCACACCCGTCAGAGCGCCGTGGGCCTGCCCTTCATTGAAAAGCGGGTCTACGGCGGACAGGAGTTCTCCGTCACGGAGTACACCATGAGTGAGATCCTGGCGTCGGTGTACGATCTGATGGAGCGCACCGGCCTGCGGGAGGGCATCCTGTTTCTGGACGAGATCAACTGCGTCTCCGAGACCCTCTCCCCTGCCATGCTGCTGTTTCTGCAATACAAAGTCTTTGGTGGGCACCAGATCCCCGAAGGTTGGGTGGTGGTCACCGCCGGCAACCCGCCCCGCTTCAACAAAAGCGTCCGTGAGTTCGACGCTGCCACCCGTGACCGCCTGAAGGTGATCGAAGTTGAGCCAAGCTATGAGGCGTGGAAGACCTATGCACTGGAACACGGTGTCAGCCGCAGCGTCATCAGCTATCTGGATATCCGTCCAGAGGATTTTTACAAGGTCGAGACCACTGTGGACGGTCTGACCGTGGTAACGCCCCGTGCCTGGGAGGATCTCTCTGAGATCCTGCAGTATCACGAGGAACTGGGTCTTGCAGTCAGCGAGGAGCTGACCACCCAGTATCTGCAGAATAAACAGGTCGCCCGGGATTTTGCCATCTACTACGAACTCTATCAGAAATATCGCCAGGTCTACAATATTGACGCCATCCTGCAGGGTGTATGGGATGAGGATGTCCTCACGCAGGCACGCAGTGCCAAGATGGACGAGCGGATGAGCCTTGTCAGCCTGCTGCTGGAGGCAGTGTTCCTGCAGATGAACCGCTGCACCCTGCGCCACGATGCGCTGCGGCTTG
>JALFSO010000115.1 GCA_022778785.1 Dysosmobacter sp.
TTGCCGCAAATATGGAGCGCAAACTACGTCTCCTTTTTGCGCCTGACTGCGGTTGGGCTCTGGACTACGATTTTGACCTCGGCGAGCTGGTCATTTTTCCGAGATTTCCAAATGTTCCAGCCATTCAGTAGACCCTACTTAAAAACTCACTGTTAAATTTAGCCTCTTTTTGTCATTAAATCTTTTATAGAAGGTTGACCTCAATAATATATGATGATAAAATATTTGGGAGATTTAGCATTACTACTAATCTATTAAAATAGTCGTGTTTTTGCTTAGCATTGAAATTCTGGCTGCTGATCGCAGTGAATGGACTTTTTATATTTTACATTGGAGTATTACTCCAACGATGCACAATCAGAATGCGTAGATGTCCTTTCAAAAGTGGTATGATTCCTCACTGTGTTCAATGATTCGTATGGAGTGTGTTTGCCATGACAGACCGTGATCTCAAAAAACTGAAGCGGGAGGATCTCTTGGAATTGCTGATTGCTCAGAGCAAGGAGAATGAGAATCTGAAGTCCAGGCTGAGAGAGACCATGGAGCAGTTGAACAGCCGCCGGATTGCCGTTGAGAACGCGGGCTCCATTGCGGATGCCGCGCTTCAGCTGAACGGCATCTTCACGGCAGCTCAGGACGCTGCCGCCCAGTATCTGGAGAACATCCAGCAGCTCAGCAGCCGTCAGGAGGAGATCTCTGCCCGGCTGGAGAATGAGAGCCGTGAAAAAGCGGAGCGACTGCTGGCAGAGACGGAGGCCAAATGCCAGGCCCTAGAGACAGATACAACAGCCAAGTGTGATGCTATGATCCAGCAGGCCAAGCTTGAGAGCGAGTCCTATTGGCAGACCGTCTCGGAGAAATTGGAGGCGTTTTACAGAGACCACGCGGGCCTGAAAGAGCTGCTGTCCTTTCAGGAGCAGAGGACAACAGCCCGATGAGCAGGAAAAAGAGATCGGAGGCGCTGGAACTCCCGCCCATTGAGCAACTGGAAAGAGAGTTAGGCCGTGAGAAATACCGGCGGCGGTACGGCAGAGTGCTCCGCAGTACCATCTACACCCTGATCACGGTGGCGGCCGTCGCAGTTCTGGTAGCAACGCTGTGGCTGCCGGTACTGCAGATCTACGGCGCATCCATGACGCCCACGTTGCAGGACGGGGATATCGTCGTCTCTCTGAAGACTTCGGATTTCCATCCAGGCGACGTGGTGGCTTTTTACTATAATAATAAGATCCTGGTAAAGCGTGTCATCGCCTCGTCCGGCGAATGGGTGGACATCGATGAGACCGGAACGGTCTCCATTAACGATGAGATTCTGGACGAGCCGTATCTGGCAGAGAAAGCACTGGGAGAGTGCGACATCAAGCTGCCTTACCAGGTACCGGATGAGAAAGTCTTTGTGATGGGAGACCACCGCAGTGTGTCGGTTGACTCCCGGAGTTCTCAGGTAGGGTGCATCTCACAGGAGCAAATTGTGGGAAAGATTGTTTTCCGCATCTGGCCCCTGAGCAATTTCGGGGCGCTCTCCAAATAATTGCGAAGCCCATCCACGGGAGAGGAGGGGAAAATTCATGGAACATAATCTGCTGACACAGATGGCTACATTTCTGCGGAAGCAACACGCCAAGAGGATATGGTATCGGGTTGTCAGCTGTCTTGCGGTCATCGTGGTGTTCTGCACGACCTACGCACTAATTCTGCCTGCCATCACCATGGAGCACAAGACTATCTGCGGCTTGGAAGAACACACCCATACAGACGACTGCTATGTGACTGAATTAGTGTATCCGCAGTCTACTATGGACTGTCCCGTGGAAGCAGTGATCCATACCCACTCCAAAGAATGCTACGACAGCGACGGAAATTTGATCTGTGGTTATGCGGATTTTGTGGTACATACCCACGATGAAAATTGCTACAGCGAGGA
Source organism: Dysosmobacter sp. (assembly GCA_022778785.1). GTDB lineage: Bacteria > Bacillota > Clostridia > Oscillospirales > Oscillospiraceae > Oscillibacter. Next base: position 1,925 of record JALFSO010000115.1, read on the forward strand.
TGGCTCACTAATCTGCACACTATCGGAAATTGAAGAACACATTCATACCCGGGATTGCTATACAGAAAAGCGCACGCTGATCTGCGAAGAAGAGGAAGACCTTGGACATCAGCATGCCGCTTCATGCTATAGACGCATTCGTGGAGACTTAGTTTGCGGTCTGGAGGAAGAAGACGGCCACACTCATACGGATGACTGCTATGAGATCACGCAAGTTCTGGACTGTGACTCTGATGAGGAAGACCATGAGCACGATGACTCCTGCTACACAGAGGAGCGAGAGCTGATCTGTGATCAGGAGGAATCTGAGGGCCATCACCACACTGACGACTGCTATGAGTGGACGGAGGAGTTGATCTGCACCGAGGAGGAACGGGAGCCCGGCCATATCCATGATGACAGTTGCTATGAGACCGAGTATGTGCTGGACTGCGATGAGGACGAGGTAGAACTCCATACCCACACCGACAGCTGCTATGACGAGGATGGCAAGCTGATCTGCGGCAAACTGGAGATCGAGGAGCACCAGCACACCGCTGCGTGCATCCTGCCCCCGCCGGATGACGCGGAGCCGGAGGAAGTGAAGGTCTTGGCCTGCGGGCTAAAAGAGCACACCCACAGTGAGGCGTGCTATGCCAAAGATGATGCTCAGGCTGGCGGCTCTGCCGCGGCAGAGGAAACGCACTATATCTGCGGACTGGAGGAGCACACTCACAGCGAGACGTGTTACAATGAAAACGGAGAACTGATCTGCGGTCTGGAGGAGCACATCCATACTGCGGAGTGCCTGCCGCCGATGGAACTGACGGAGGAAGAGCAGGCCCGGATCGACGAGGTCATCGCCATGATCGACGCCCTGCCCACGTCGGAAGAAGTGGAGTCCCAACTGGCCGCCTTTGACGAGGCCGGGGATGAAGATGGGTTTGAGGCCTATTTCATGGAGATTTTCCTCCAATCCCGCACAGCTTACGCCTATTATGAGGACCTCGGCGCAGATTTGCAGGAGCAGGTGACCAATAGCGACAAGTTGTTGGAGCTTTCGTGGCTTTGGTCAGCACAAACGCTGGAGATCACCGACACAGTGACAGTATATCAGATGAACTCCTATTCTCAGAGTACTACGACCCTTGTTCAAGGCGGGTCTGTCAGGGATAAACTGGGAAGCGGTATGTCCTATACCTATTGGGATGTCATCGTCGTGGAAAAAGACAGCAGCGGAAAGCTCTATGTGGCTCAGTATGTAACTGCCAACGGTGACAAGCAGGATTACAAAGCCTCCACAGCTGATGGATTTGTGCTCCTTCTGTATAATACCTCTGTGAACGTAGCGGTTGGTCAGGCAGTAACGGTCGATTTTAACTACAAGACAACAGGCGATTATAACAGTTCGGGTTATGGAACGGTGAGTTTTGGTTCGGATGGATCACCGAAGCCCGTCAAGGACAACAGCGACAAACTGGAGATCGTTCAAGGTGCCGACACCCGTGACCTGATTGAAGTCAACCTGTACGATTACGGCACCAATATCAACGATCTGTACAACAGCGACAACAACAAATACCCCGGCTTCCAGCAGGAATTTGGCTCCTTAGATGTGGGAGACAGCTTCAACAAATGGATGAGCTTTAACTTCGGCAACAATATTACCTCTGATCTGGCGGCCGGCAAGCCAAATGTCACTGTAGCAGGCGGTACAGGCATCAACGCAACCACCAACGGCGCCAATAGCCCTATCAGTGGAGCGATGCAGGCCACTCTGGGCAGCGACGGTTTTCCAGCGCTTGCGGACGGGACCAGTCTGAGCTATCTGTTCAGCAATAATACGTATGCTGTCAAGAAAAACAGCGACAGCATCAACGGCCTGTTCCAGTACCACGATGACACCGGCGCTTACACCTTCAACAGCCGGGAAAACCACGCACAGTTCAATTCCTCCGATGATACGTTCACACTGTACAGCCAGATCATTTCCTCCAACTTCATGATGTACCCCTTCGGCAACTTCCTGCCGTTCAACGATATCGTACATCTGAGCGCACAGGCCAGTACCATTGACCGGGCGTATCTGGAGACGATTGCAGACAGTGCGCAGCATAAGTACAACAACGGTGCAGGCGACGCATATGGTACGCTCTCTACCCAGCTGGGGAAATTCCTTACACTGATGGACAATGCGTATCCGAATGGCTGGACCGGTGTGGACTGCATGAACGAGTATTTCAAGGCATCGGGAATATCCCGCACATTTACGCAGGAAGAAACACTGGTTCAGAACCTCTATTCCATCGACTTTGACGAACCCACAGACTTCTACTTCGGCATGGAGATGAAGATGAACTTCATGCAGCCCAAGGGCGGTCTCACCGGCAAAGACGGAAAGCAGCCCATGGTGTTCTACTTCACCGGCGATGATGACGTGTGGGTGTATCTGGACGGCACGCTGTTCCTGGATCTGTCCGGCATCCACCGCCATGTAGGCGGCGAGATCGACTTCGTTAAAGGCGAGATACGGTATTACAGTCTGGATGTTTCTACCGGCGATGTCGGCACGACGCCGTATCAGACAGTGAAATTCAGCGATCTGGTGGACTCGGGCCTGCTGAATGAACGGGGCACCTTCAAGGATTATTCCACCCATTCTTTCAACTTCTATTACATGGAGCGCGGCTCCGGCTCCGGTGTCTGCCGGATGAACTTCAACTTCCCGCTGCTCCGTCAGAATTCCATCTCCGTCACCAAGGAACTGAGCGTAGACGAGTCGGATAAGTTGGATCTTCTAGGCAATCCGGATTTCCGCTTCCAGGTCCTCAAGGAGGACGGGACGGAACCGTTTATCGGCGAGGGTGTCTCCTATGACATTCTGGATACCGCGGGAAACAAACTCGGTTCCGGCACGACTGACGCCAACGGCGTATTTACCATCAAAGCCGGTCAAACTGCGGTGTTCAGCAATATCAATGAAAACGCCGGCAGGTACTTTGTCCGGGAACTGTTGGAACCGGATGCCTTTGAGCAGTACGGAAAGATCTCTGTGGACGGCAGCAGCCAGACGGAAAACTACAATGTCACCGTCGGCTCCGACGACTTCAGGGGCGTCGACAGTCCGATAAAGGACATGTCCAGCGGCAATACGGCGTTCCACTTCAACAACCAGGTTACATTTAAAAAGCTGGGTAGTCTGGAGATTACCAAAAAGCTGGAGACCTATCCCAAGACCCGCACAGTGCCGCAATTCCAATTCTATGTGACGCTGGACGGAACTCCGCTTTCCGTGGACACGGCCTATACGGTTGGCAGTGAAACACGGTTTGTGAAGACCGAGGGCATCATCACACTGGCCCCAGGCGAAACGGCGAAAATCGCCAACATCCTTGCAGGAAGCCGGTTCACTGTACAGGAGACAGCCGCCTCCAGTTATGGCTACACGGTCACCTACACCGGCGACGGCCTGACGCAGTCGTCCGGCGAAAACGGCGTCTATGTCTCCGGTACCATCCAGACCAATTCTGCCGTTGCCGTCACAGTCATCAACACGGAGGGCGGCACCACGGTGACTATCCCGGGTGTCAAAACGCTGGAGAATGCGGACCAGGTATCCCGCGCGTTCACGTTCCGTCTGGCGCAGGTGACAGATGCTGCTGGAAACACATTGGCCGAGAATGGCACAACCCAGGAGGCAACGGTCCAGTTCCCGCTGGAGACCGGTCAGGAGACCGCATTCCAGTTCAACCTGAACTATCTGGAAAAGGACATCCTGTCCTATCCGGCTGTGTTCTATTACCGGATCACAGAGAATGCCGCAGGAGACACTGGCGTGCGGTATGACGCGGCGGCATATGTCGTTGAAGTGACCGTCTCCCAGACAGACGGTGTGACGTCCGCCCAAGTGACCGGCCTGTGGAAGGACGGCACAGCGATTTGGACATCGTCGTCTGCTGATGCCATGCCTCAGATCTCCTTTGTGAACACAGTCCTCCAGTACGAACTCCCGGAGACCGGCGGGAGCGGCACGAACCTGTATACCATGGGAGGGCTCCTGCTGATGGCGGGAGCAGGGCTCCTGTTGTATATCCAGACCAGGCGCAGAAAGGAGGATCCCATATCTTCCTGACGCGCGGCGTTTTTCCAAACGAAAAAGAGAACAGAGAAAGGAAAACGAACTATGAAGCATATCAAAAGACTTGCCAGCGTCCTGCTGGCACTGGTCATGGCCGTTGCCCTGGCCATCCCCGCGTTTGCGGATGAGACCACCTATTCCATCACGATCAACAACAGCGCGGAGGGCCACACCTACGAGGCCTACCAGATCTTCACCGGCGATCTGGCTACGGATAAGGCCGGAAAGAAGATTCTGTCCAACATCGTGTGGGGCAGCGGTATCAGTGAAGCTGGTCAGACTGCGCTGGCCGATGCCGCAGCGAAGGCTGAGACGCTGAAAACGGAAGCGGATGCCAAGGCCTTTGCCAAGGAAGTTGCTCCTTATTTGACAACCGCTGCGGGTTCTGCCAGCACCGTTTCCGATGGCAAGTACGTCATCTCCGGCCTGGCCGCTGGATACTATCTGGTCAAGGACCAAGATGCTTCTCTGTCCGGGGATAGCGACGCCTACACCGAGTACATCATCAAAGTCGTGGCCGATGTGACTGCGGATCCCAAGTCCAGTGTCCCCACCGTGGAGAAGAAGGTCAAGGATACCAACGATTCCACCGGTGAGACCAGCGGCTGGCAGGATTCCGCCGACTACGACATCGGCGATTCCGTTCCCTTCCAGCTGAAAGCCACTCTGGCGAACAACGTTTCTGCTTACACCACCTACAAGGTTGTGTTCCACGATACCCTGTCCAAGGGCTTGACCTACAACAACGACGCTAAGGTCTATATCGATAGCAAGGAAACCAATGGCTTTACCGTTACTTCCACCGTCAATGGCGACGGCACCACCACCCTGACCATCTCCTGCGACGATGTCAAGGCGCAGGGCGCTGGCAACAGCTCCGTCATCACCGTGGAGTACCATGCCACGCTGAACAGCAACGCTGCCGTGAAGAATGACAACAAGGTCTATCTGGAATACTCCAACAACCCCAACAAGTCCGGAGAGGGCGCCAATGAGACCGGCAACACCCCCGAGGATAAAGTTGTCGTGTTTACCTACAAGACCATCATCAATAAGGTGGATGGCGAGAATAAGCCTCTGACCGGCGCGGCCTTCAAGCTGGAGAAGCTCATCAAGGGCGTGGAAGGTGCTGAGGACACCTGGACGCTGGTGAAGGAGTTCACCGTTGACGAGGGCAATCCCGCTTTCGCCTTTGAGTTCACTGGTCTGGACGACGGCACCTATAAGCTGACCGAGACTGTCACTCCCGCTGGCTACAACACCATCGATCCCATCACTTTCACCATCACCGCCGCTCATAGCGCTGAGGCCGCAGACCCGACCCTGACCTCTCTCGTCGGCAGCGCCACCGCTGGCGAGATCACCTTCACCGCCAACACAACCGAAGGCTCTCTGTCTGCCAACGTGGTCAACAAATCCGGCGCCACCCTCCCGGAGACCGGCGGCATGGGCACCACCGTCTTCTACGTGGTGGGTTCCGTTCTGGTCCTGGGCGCCGGCGTGCTGCTGGTGACCAAGAAGCGCATGAGCAACGAGAAGTAAATCCGGCGCTGATCTCCGGATCAGCAGAGACCGGCTGTATTCCGGGAGGGGCAGCCCTCCCGGGATGCAGCGGCAAGGAGAACTCTGTATGAAGAAACACCTGTCCACCATTATTTTAATACTGGTATTCCTGACAGGGCTCTCCTTGCTGCTGTATCCATCCATCAGCGACTACTGGAACTCCTTCCACCAGTCCCGGGCCATCGCCACTTACGCGGAGAGCGTGGCGGAGCTGGACGGTGACAAATACGAACATCTGTGGGACGATGCCCGGACGTACAACCAGCGGATCCTGTCCCGGGCCAACACCCATATCCTGTCCCAAACGGAGGAACAGCAGTACGAGCAGATGCTGGACGTGGGCGGCACCGGCATCATGGGCTATATCGAGATCCCGTCCATCAAGTGTTCCCTGCCCATCTACCACGGCACCGACGAAGCGGTGCTTCAGATCGCCGTGGGGCATCTGCCGTGGTCTTCCCTGCCGGTGGGCGGCGAGGGTACCCACTGCGTTCTCTCCGGCCACCGTGGCCTGCCCAGCGCCAAGCTGTTCACCAATCTGGACAAGTTGGCAGAGGGGGATGTGTTCATGCTCCGGGTGCTGGACGAGGTGCTGACCTACGAGGTGGATCAGATCCTCATCGTGGAGCCCAATGATCTGGAGTCCCTGCAAATCGAGGAGGGTGCGGACTACTGCACCCTGGTGACCTGCACACCCTATGGCATCAACACCCACCGCCTGCTGGTGCGGGGACACCGGATTGAAAATCTGAAGGACAGCAGCGCCATCCGCGTCACGGCGGACGCTATGCAGGTGGAGCCGGTGCTGGTGGCACCGGTGGTGGCAGCGCCCATCCTGCTGCTCTTGCTGATCTGGGTCATGATCCGATACCGGAAAAAAGACTGAGCTCCGTCTCCCATGCCAAAGGAGGATATCTTCCGTGCTGAAAAAGTTTCCGATCAGACAACTATATATGAGTCTGCTGTGTCTGGCGGTACTGCTGTCGTTTCTGCCGTGCAGCGCCCGAGCCTATGGCCACATCAACACGGGACGGCCTGTGTCCCTGACGCTGCGCTATCAGAAGGACCAGCCCATCTCCGGCGTGCGCTTCTCCCTGTACCGGGTGGCGGATGTCTCTGATACCGCCGAATTTGAGCTGGCGGGAGATTTCAAAGACTATCCGGTCTCTCTGGACCAGCCTGACGCCGACAGCTGGAAGTCGCTGGCGGAGACGCTGGTAGGCTATGTGGCCCGGGACAGCCTGAAGCCGCTGGACAGCGGCGCCACGGATCAGGCGGGCGTTCTGCGCTTCCCCACCGGCCAGCAGGAGACTCTGATGCCAGGGCTGTATCTTGTGACCGGCGAACGACATGTCTATGACGGCCACACCTATACGCCGTCGCCGTTCCTGATCTGTCTGCCGAATCTGGATACAGAGACCGATCAGTGGGTGTACGACGAGACGGCCTATCCCAAATACACCCGGAAGTTCGACGGTGGCGGCGGAGGCGGCGGTGATACCACCATTACCCGGAAAGTCCTGAAAGTCTGGGAGCACGGCGATAATCAGGAGCAACGGCCCGAGGAGATCACCGTCCAGCTGCTGCGGGACGGCAAGGTCTACAAAACGGCTGTTCTGAATGCAAAAAACAACTGGCGGTACACCTGGTCGGACCTGGATCCAGATTATGAGTGGCAGGTCGTCGAGAAGGATGTTCCGGATGGCTACACGGTATCCGTCACCCGGGAGGGTATCACCTTTGTAGTCACCAATACGTACCAGTCGGACGAGCCGGACGAACCGGACAATCCCGATAATCCGAACAACCCGGACGAACCAGATAACCCCGATAATCCGGACAGTCCTGATACCCCGGATACTCCCGTCAATCCTGGCAACCCCGGCACTCCCGGCAATCCGGATCAGCCGTCGAGGCCGGGCCGTCCCGGACAGCCCAGCCTGCCCCAGACCGGACAGCTGTGGTGGCCGGTGCCTGTGCTGGCGGGCAGCGGTATGCTGCTGTTCACGCTGGGCTGGGTCCGGGCACAGAAACGGGGGAGAGAGGATGAACAGTAAGAAGCGGCCCAAGCGGGCCGGAACGCTTTTGATGACCGTAGGGCTGCTGCTGGTGGCGGCAGCCCTTTTTCTGACCGTGTACAATCTGTGGGATGAGCGCAGAGCCGCCGGCACTGTGACGCAGACGCTGGAGGAAATGGCCCCGCTGCTGGAGACGGCGGCGGAGGAGCGCGGCCGGGAGGCCGTCCCGGATTTTGAGCTGGCGCCCTATATGGCGCGGCCCACCGTGGAGATCGACGGTAGGGACTACATCGGCAGACTGGACATTCCGGTGTTGGGCCTCTCCCTGCCGGTTCTCAGCCAGTGGAGCTATCCGAATCTGAAGACCGCTCCCTGCCGGTACACAGGCAGCACTTACGCCGAGCCGCTGGTGATCGCAGGCCATAACTACAAGTCCCACTTCGGCAGTCTGAAGGAACTGGTGCTGGGAGACACGGTACAGTTCATAGACGTGGACGGAAACATCTTTTCCTACGTTGTCTGCCAGACTGATCTGCTGGGCAAATACGATGTGGAGGAAATGGATGCCGGGGAGTGGGATCTGACGCTGTTCACCTGCACCATGGACGGAAAAATGCGGGTCACCGTGCGCTGCATGGCCGGTACGGCCTAACGGCACCGAACCGTCCGCCTCTGTTTTCCACAATTTTCCCCGTGAGATATCATTCCCCGGCTGATGCGTCCTGCACATCCGGGGCCAGCGGAGCCACCGGAGACCCGGCGGCTCTGTTCCTGTCCGGAGATTGGCATGTCTTTCCCGGTCCAAAGCAGGTAGAAAGATGACAGCACCCCCGATCCCAAACGGGACCGGGGGTGCCGTGTTCATCAGATGCCGTACCTGTCCGGGCATCGTTCAGCCACTTAGGAAATTCCCCGCGATTCATTGCGCCGCAGGGGCTTGAAGCTGTTTCGGACACATCCACATCCCACTGGATGGGTTCCATGCCGCAGGCCCGGATGGTCCGGATCACATGATCGTCGTACTCTCCATAGGGACAGCGGATCAGAGTGGGACGCACGCCGGTCACCGCCTCCACCTTGTCGCAGGAGGCTTTCAGATCCGCAGTGATCTGCTCCGCCGTCAGGGAGTTGTAGTGGTCGTGGTGGTTGGAGTGGCTCATGACCTCATGCCCCGCGTCTGACAGCGCCTTGACCGACTCCGGGTATTTGTCCACCCAGTCCCCTACCACGAAAAATGTGGCCTTGACCTGGTACTTCTCCAGGATGTCGATAAGGGTCTGGGTGTCCTCATTCCCCCAGGCAGCGTCGAAGCTGATGGAGCAGGTCTTCTGCTTCGTGTCCACGCAGTAGATGGGCAGCGGCCGGTCCGTGGCGTAGGCCCCGGCAAGAGACGGCCAGGCCGCCACGTATCCCGCCATACACAGCGCCAGGACCGCCGCCAGCAGCGCCGCTCTCTTCTTCGGTTTCCAGGTGATGATCTTCATGGCGAATCCCCCTTTCAGAAGAGTTTATGCGCCGCGAAAGACCGCTATGAACCGCCCCGGAGGCCTTATTCGCCCTCCGGTTCGTCAGATCCCGCCAGATAGTCGCAGGCCACCGCCGCCAGACTGGCGATGCCCACGGGCATGGCGTCGTCGTCCACATTGAACTTGGGGTGGTGCTGGGCGTAGTTGGTGCCCTTCTCCGCATCTCCCACGCCCAGGAACATCAGCGCGCCGGGCACTTTCTTCAGATACCAGGCAAAGTCCTCCGAGGGGGCCACCGGGGAGGTCTTCGTGATGTGGTCCTTCCCCACCGCTTTCCGGATGGCCTTGGCGGCCCGCTCCGTGAAGGTAGGATCGTTGACCACCGGAGGTACGCCCTTCTCGGCGGAGAACTCGATCTCCGCCCGCATGCCCGTGGCGATGCCCCGGGCGATCTCCTCCATGCGTCTGGCCACGGTGTCCATCAGCTCCTCGTTGTAGGTCCGGACACCCACCACCAGCGACACGCTGGGCGGGATCACGTTGAACGCGCCGGTGGACTCCGCCTCGATGTCCGTCACCGTCACCACGGCCACGTTCAGGGGGTCCGTCTCCCGGCTGACGATGGTCTGCCACGCCGTCACGATCTGGCAGGCGATGACCACTGGGTCCACGCAGGTGTGGGGCATGGCGCCGTGGCCGCCCACGCCGCAGACCTTCATCCGGGCCACCATGTTGGCGGTCATGAAGGGGCCGGGGGTGTAGTGGATGACGCCGGTGGGCAGCGTCCCCCAGGCGTGGAGGGCGAAGGCGGCGTCCACGCCGTCCATCCAGCCGCTGCCCTCGGTGACCAACTGGGCTCCCCATTTCTGGAACAGAGGCTCCGTGCTCTCCTCGCCGGGCTGGAAGATGAACCGCACGTTTCCGGGGACCTGATCCCGGACCTGATACAGCAGCTTGGCCGCTCCCAGCAGCATGCTGATATGGGAGTCGTGGCCGCAGGCGTGCATGACGCCCGGCTCCTGAGAGGCGTACTCCAGCCCCGTCTCCTCCGTCACCGGCAGGGCGTCGATGTCCGCCCGCAGGGCAATGCACCGCCCCGGCTTGCCCGGATTCAGGTCCACCGTCACGCCGCTGTTGGGGCAGTGAGGCACGCCCACCCGAATGTTCTCATAACCGATCTCCCGCAGGATCTCCACGATCCGCTTCGTGGTGTTCTCCTCCTGATAGGAGAGTTCCGGATGGCTGTGGAACTGGTGCCGCCAGCCGGCCACCTCGTCCTTCATGGCCAGAGCCATCTTCTGATAGTCCAACATGGTATCCTCCCGCAATTCTCTTTAAAATACCGGCTTCTCCCGCCGTCTCCTCTCCATTATAGGAAGTTTTTCGACAAACGCAAGCCCGATCTGGCCCGGAAACCGCAGAATTTCCAGCGGCGGGCCGCTGCATGTTTCTCCGTCCGCGTCATATCCTGCCATGTGCTCCATCCTCCGCCCCACCTTTCCCCCGTTCAAAAATGATTAACAAATCCTTAGCAAAAAGCATCAATTTATATACTTGAAAATTCACCGGAAGCGGACTATTATAACTTTCGCAAGAACATATTCCATTATAGAAGATTTTTCATTTTAGTGATGACTTTTCAGAATAGTTCTGTGTTTCTTTTGTCCTGCACCGGTTGACAAGCGGGGAAATAACTTATATCATCAGGGGTAAGCACCGGCGTTCATTTTCGGCGTTTCCCCTGACGCTTTCAGGAGGAATGATCGAAATGACTGCACAGATCCTGTCTATCATCATTTTTGTCGGCATGTTTCTGATGATTATTCTGGATAAGTTCGAACGCCATATGGTGACGCTGGTCAGCGGCGCTCTGGTACTGCTGGTGGTGTTCGGCGTCTGCATGGACAGCGCCGACGCTGGACGGGCCTTGCAGGAGACGCTGAACGTCCATTCCGTCTTCACCGCCGGCTTCTGGTACGGCGAATCCAGTGAGAACACTTCGGGTATCAACTGGTCCACGCTGATCTTCATTGCGGGCATGATGGTCATGGTGGCGGGCTTGGGCACGGCGGGCTTTTTCCGCTGGCTGTGTCTGTCCCTGGCGAAGCTGGTACGCTATCATGTGGTGCCGCTGCTGGTCTGCTTCATGTGCATGTCGGCCATCCTGTCCATGTTCATCGACAGCATCACCGTGGTGCTGTTCCTGACCACCGTCACCCTGGAGCTGGCCCGGATCCTGGAGTTCAATCCCCTCCCCATGGTCATCTCCGAGATCTTCTGCGCCAATCTGGGCGGCGCGGCCACCATGTGCGGCGACCCGCCCAACATCATCATCGGTACATCTCTGGGCTACACCTTCTGGGACTTCATCGTCAACACCGGCGAGATCATCGCCATCTGCTTCGTGGCGGCGGCGCTGTACTTCTGGCTGTGCTTCCGGAAGGAGCTACACGCCCAGGAGCTGGCCCGGTCCGGGGACGTGGTCTGTCCCCTGCCCTCCAGCGCCATCACCAATAAGAAAGCCTTCTGCGGCGGCACCGCCGTGTTCCTCATCGCCGTGGCGCTGCTGGTGACCCATGCCCAGACGAAGCTGTCCGTGGCCTCCATCGGCGTCATTGTGACGGCCCTGACCCTGCTCTCCACCGCCCTCACCACAGACCGGAAAACCGTGCGGGAGGTGCTGCGGAGCATCGACTACAAAACACTGCTGTTCTTCCTAGGGCTGTTCGTCTCCGTGGGCGGCCTGGAGCAGACCGGCGTGCTGGACCTCATCGCCGGGTTCATCACCCGGATCAGCGGCGGCAGCGTCACTGCCATCGTGGTCATCATCCTGTGGCTGTCCGGCATCGCTAGCGCCTTTATCGACAACATTCCCTTTGCCGCCACGCTGATCCCGGTGATCCACACCATCGCCGCCACCCAGGGGATCAACCTCCACGTTCTGGCCTGGGCGCTTTCCCTGGGCACGGATCTGGGCGGCAACGCCACACCCATCGGCGCCTCCGCCAACGTGGTGGGCACCTCCGTCTCCGCCAAGGGCGGCTATCCCATCGGCTGGGGCGGCTACTGCCGCTACTGCGTCCCCGCCACCATTCTGGTCATGGCCATTTCCACAGTCTGTCTGTTCATCCGATATCTGTAATTCCGATTCTGATTGCAAGGGGGAGAGCCATTTGAAGACACAAATTCTCATTTCCATCGGCCGGGAACACGGCAGCGGCGGCCATGTCATCGCCCAGATGATCGCTGAGCGGCTGAACATCCGTCTCTACGACAAGGAGATTCTGGAGGAGATCGTCAACTCCAGCGGCTACAGCCGGGAGTTGGTGGCCAAAATGGACGAGAAGCCCGTGAATCTGTTCTCCTCCCGGCGCATCGGCGGCTTCTCCAACTCTCTGGAGTTCAACGTGGCGGAGAAGACCTTCGAGTTCATCCAGTCCCAGGCGGACAGCGGCGAGTCCTTCGTCATCGTGGGCCGCTGCGCAGAGCAGGTGCTGCGGGGCAATCCCAACTACCTCCGCTTCTTCATCCGGGGAGAGATGCACGACAAGATCCGCCGGGTGGCGGCCAACGACCGCGTCTCCGAGAAGGACGCCGTCCAGCTGATCCGGGAGACGGACCGGCGGCGGAAGGCCTATCACAACTACTACTGCGACTGCAAGTGGGGCGACGCCCGGGGCTACGACCTGACCGTCAACAGCGACCGGCTGGGCATCCCCCAGACCGTGGAGGTCCTGGTGCAGTACATCCGGGCGTTCATGGAGCAGTGACGTCCGTTCGGCAGAATACCGCAAGCGCCCGCCGGATCTCCGGCGGGCGTTTCAGGCTGCCGCAAAAGTCCGGGGCGGACTTTTGCGGCAGTCTTCACAATGCCTCGCTTTTCTGCCCGCGCAGCGAGCCGAAAAGCTGCCGCTTCGCGGTGCAAACGCCTGCTAACGCAGGCTTTTTGCAGGCATTCGATTTTATTCGAGGCGGGCTTTGCCCCCTCGAACTCCCCCTGCTTTTTTGAAATCGTTTCCCATTCAAAGAAGGTCTTTCCAAAACCGCAAGCGCCCGCCGGAGATCCGGCGGGCGCTTGGCTGCTGTTCTTCCCTCTCGGAGGGTGCTGGGAGATAGGCAATACGGGATACGCTCTTCTGCGATCAATTTCTGTCAATCACTTTTCCTTTACCACCTGCACCGTGGAAATGCCGTAGTGCCGGAACACCGCCAGGGCGTCCGGGGCGATGACCTCGCCGCTTACCACCGGCGGCACCGCCGGCGGACAGGACACCGCAGGCGCCGCCAGCACCCGGCCCGCCGCCTGTTCCGCGGCCACCGTCTCCCAGGGGGACAGCACCGCCTCCCGGATGGAACGCGCCGTCACCGGCGGGGCCATGGTGAGTTTCGGCCGTTCCAGCGGCTTCCGGGGATCCATGGCGGAAAAAGCAGATTCCAGTCGGGAGAAATCTGATTCTGTATTACCATTTGTTATCATCAGTACCAGAAAATCCGGGTCCGCGTACTCGCACTCGATGCCCCGCTGCCGCAGGGCGTCCGCCAACTCTGGCCCCGTCCAGCCGCTGGCAGCGGCGGCGACGGTAAGCTTCAGCGGGTCCGTGTCCTCCACCTGCCAGCCCCGGCGGCGCAGGACTGCCCGCAGTTCCTCCAGCCGGGCGGCGCAGTCCGCCATGCGGCGGGGCAGGTCCCCAGCCAGGGCATCGTTGCACAGGTCCAGGGACTCCAGGATCAGATAGGACGGGCTGGTGGAGCCGAACAGCGCCAGGGCACTTTTGGCGTTTTTCACGAAGTCCGGTGGAGCGGATGGTCCGATGTGGAGATACGCCCCGCCGGTGAGCACCGGCAGGGTCTTGTGGGCAGAGTCGCAGCAGGCATCGGCCCCCAGCTCCATGGGATGGCGGGTCCCCGGCAGGAACCGGAGATACGCCCCGTGGGCGTTGTCCACCAGTAGGGGCACGTCCCGCTCATGGGAGGTGGCCCCGATACCGGCGACGTCCAGCATTCCCCCCAGATAGTCCGGCGAGGTGACGTACACCGCCGCGGGAGGCGGGTCCATGCCGTCCAGGGCCGTCCGGACCTGTTCCGGGCCAATGGGGCACCGGCACAGGGAGAAATCCTCTGTCTCCGGCCACAACCAGCGGATGTCGAAGTCCAGCAGAGCCGCCGCCAGCAGGAAGGCCTTGTGGGCATTCCGGGCGGCCAGGATCACCGGACGGCCGGTGCCGCCCCGGGCCCGCCAGCGGTACAGCGCCAGGGCCAGCATGGCTCGGATGCACTGGCTGGAGCCCTCGGTGGAGTAGAACGTGGCGGCGGCACCGAACAGGGCGGAGGCGTTCTTCTCGCTGTCCGCGATGATGCCGGACGGCTCGTACAGCTCGTCCGCCCCACGGATCTCCGTGATGTCCAGGGCCTCGCAGCCCAGGGGCCCCACGCCCTTGTGGCCGGGCATATGGGCCCGGAGGGTGCCGCTGTCCGCGTAGCGGCGGACAAAATCCGCGATGGGTGTATTCATTCTCGTTCGCCGCCTTTCTGTCCCGCCGGACGGTTTATTTGCCCAGCTGCTCCGCCACCTTCACCATGATGGCGCACTCGATGCGCTTCCGGAACAGTTCGCAGCCCGGCTCGTAGATGCCCCGGATGGTGCCGGAAGCGTGGTAGGCGTTGGCGGCGCAGCCGCCGGAGCAGTACAGCTTGGCCCAGCAGTCCGCGCATTCAGGCCGGGCGTAGGCGTTGCAGGACCGGAACTCCTCCTGGGCGGCGGTGTTGGAGACACCGTTCCAGATGTCGCCCAATTTGAACTTCTCCTCGCCCACGAACTGGTGGCAGGGATACAGATCGCCCCAGGGGGTGACGGCCATGTACTCCGTGCCGGAGCCGCAGCCGGAGATGCGCTTGTAGACGCAGGGTCCGCCGGTGAGGTCGATCATGTAGTGGTAGAAGGTGAAGGGACGGCCCTCCTTCTCCCGCCGGAGCATCAGCGCCGCCAGCTCCTCATACTGCTCCATGACGATCTTCCGGTCCTCCTCCGTGAGGGCCGCCGGATCTCCGGGGGCACAGACCACCGGCTCCATGCTCAGCTCTGTGAATCCCAGGTCCAGCATGCACTGGATGTCCTTCAGGAAGTCCGGATTGGCGTGGGTGAAGGTGCCCCGCATGTAGTAGTTTTTGCCTCCCCGGGCCTGGACCAGCTTCTGGAACTTGGGCACGATGCGGTCCCAGCTGCCGTTGCCGGCGTAGTCCACCCGCAGGCGGTCGTGGATCTCCTTCCGGCCGTCCAGGGACAGCACCACGTTGCTCATCTCCCGGTTGGCGAAGTCGATGACATCGTCGTCGATGAGCATGCCGTTGGTGGTGAGGGTGAAGCGGAAGTTCTTCCCCCGCTCTTTCTCCACGCTGCGGGCGTAGCGCACCAGGTCCTTCACCACGTCCCAGTTCATCAGCGGCTCGCCGCCGAAGAAATCCACCTCCAGATTGTGCCGGGTGCCGGAGTGCTCCATCAGGAAGTCCAGGGCCCGCTTGCCTACCTCGTAGGACATGACGGCCCGCTCCCCGTGGTACTTGCCCTGGCTGGCGAAGCAGTAGGAGCAGTTGAGGTTGCAGGTGTGGGCCACGTGGAGGCACAGAGCCTTGATGACCCCGCCGGACCGCTCCTTGAAGGTCTCCGCCAGGGGGGCAAAGGTGTCCGGCGTGAACAGCTTCCCGGCGTCCTTCAGGGACCGGACGTCGGCGATGCACTGATGGATGTCCTCCTCCGTCACGTCGGGGCGGGCACCGTACTTGTCCAGCATGGCGGCGGTGATCTCCTCCTCCGTGTGGTCCGGGAACAGGGCGATGATGTCGTAGGCCACCTCGTCCACGGCATGGACGGAGCCGGAGCAGGTGTCCAGCACGATGTTGTATCCGCCCAGCTTGTATTGATGAATCATAGAAATCCTCCGTTCGCGCAGGCCGCGCGTACTCGTTTGATTGGTTTACATTATTTAAATTGTATAGAAGATCCCCGGCGGCGGAAGACGGCGCCGTCCGGGCAGAAAAAATGCCGCCCGCGGGCGGCACTTTTCAGAACACTCGAAATCACTTATCCGCGTTCTCGCACTTCTGGTTGGCGATGCCGCAGCTGGTCTTGCAGGCAGACTGGCAGGAAGTCTGGCACTCGCCGCAGCCGCCGTTCTTGGCGCTCTCGCAGAGGTTCCGGGTCTCCAGAGTGATGATTCTATCCATAATATGATCTCCTATCCTGGCTGCCCCGGAATGCCCGGAGCAATGTTTGATACTGAAAAATATAGCATGGCGGCGGTAGAATGTCAAGAGGGCCGCCGTTTCCCGGCCGTGGATGGGGTCTTTCCGGCGGAAACCGACGGAAAGGGCCGGTTTTCGAGGGTCCTCATGACCAAAACGGAATGTTTGACATGCGAGAATTTCACTTGTGAAAATCATCGAGTTGTGCTAAATTGAGGATAGCGAGGCACGGAAAACTTGTTCAGTATGAACAAAAATTCATGATCGTTGAGGAGGATACTATTATGAATGCTTATCTGGAAAGAGTTCTGGCTGAGACCAAGGCCAAGAACGCCAACGAGCCCGAGTTCCTGCAGACTGTTGAGGAAGTCCTCAGCTCCCTGGAGCCCGTCATCAACGCCCACCCCGAGTATGAGAAGGCCTGCCTGCTG
>JALFSO010000029.1 GCA_022778785.1 Dysosmobacter sp.
CATACCGCTCCGTTGCCCCCTTGCACACCGTCGCGGCATTGCGATTCCCGGCCCCTTCGGGTCCGCCAATCGCGCCGCTTCCTCGAAACCGGCTCGCTTTTTCCGCCGCTGGCGGCGCTTCGCCGCTTTCCTCTTCCCCACAAAACCCGCTTTGCTGGGTTGCGGCGGGGTACCCCTGCTAGTTGCGCCGAAAAGAGAATGCGCCTTTTGATGGTGTAAGAGAAAAGGCGCTGGCCGCACAACCGGCCCTGCGGGCCAGTTGGCGGAAATGCGGGGGTCTTCCGAATCAGTACCGACTTTCAATAGAAGTCTCCTACCGAGTGCGGAGTACATTGGCTGTCGACGATACTGCTCCGCCGCAGCTCGCAGAACTGCGGTGGTCATCGTGGGGTGGAAGATCGCAAGGCCTGTCCTTCTACTCCCGCGCATTCCGCTTCGCTATGCGCTACCCGGCCGGGTATCGAAAGCAGGTTGCCAAGCCCCCGCAACCGCCAGGGTGCGGCAGCAAAAAGAGAAGCTGAGGGTATCCGGAAATACCCCCAGCTTTTTCATGCTCCATATGTGGTTGAATGGGTAACGCCCTCAGGCTTCCACCGGGCCAAAACCCCCGTAAAGGCGCTGCGAGCGTTCCGGACGAAGTCCGGAATGCCGCCGCCCAGCCTTTTTCTCTTGACACCATCAAAAGGCGCTTTCTCTTTTTCCTCGGAAAAAGAGAAAGGGGGTTTTGAAGCCCGCGGCGGAGCCGCACCACCCCGCGCCCCGGGACGGGGCGCAAAACAGCCCCCGGCACCATTGCCGGGGGCTGTTTCCTGTCAAGTTCAATGGAACAGACGAACTTACGCGCTTCTCTCCCGGGAGTCCTTCCGCAGAGCCGCCAGCTCCAGCTGCTCCCGGTAGATCTTCTCCACCCGCTGGGCGAAGACCTGGGCGGAGAACTTCATGGCGCTGTCCGCCGCGCCCTGGTGGAGCGTCTGCCGCAGCGCAGGATCGGCGGCGAACCGGTCCAGCTTCTCCCGGAAGTCCGCCTCGTCCCGGTATTGCCAGCCGTTGACGCCGTCCTCCACCACCCCCTCCAGACAGGGGTCCGCCCGGCACAGCGCCGGGGTGCCGGAGGACAGGGCCTCGATATACGTCAGGCCCTGGGTCTCGCTGGTGGAGCCGCTGAGGAACAGATCCCCCAGCCGGTAGTATTCCGCCACCTGCTCCGGGGGCACCATGCCGGTGAACCGGACGGAATCCCCCAGGCCCAGCTCCCGGGCCTGGTTCTCCAGGGCCTCCCGGTAGGGGCCGTCCCCCACCAGCAGCAGCGTCATGGGGGCGTCGTTCCGGCAGCGGGACCAGAAGTCCAGCAGCTCCTGGATGTTCTTCTCCTCCGCCAGACGGCCAATGCAGGTCAGGATCAGATGGTCCTCCGGGATGCGCAGCTCCCGACGCAGGGCCGTCAGCCGCTCCTGGGAGATGGGGGCCGTGAACTTCCGCAGGTCGATGCCCGTGGGCACCACCTCGATCTTCGTCCGGACCCGGTAGCCCTCCAGCAGGCGGCGGACCTTCTCCGTGGGGGCGATGACGCAGTCCGTCCGGGCGGTGATCCACCGGGAGAACACGGAGATGGTCTGGTGGCTCCACTTCTGGATGGGGGAGAAATAGTGGGTGTAGTCCTCGTAGATGGTGTGGTAAGTATGAACCAGCGGAACGTCCAGATGCTCCGCGATCTTCCTGGCCAGGAAGAAGGTGGAGAACTCGCACTGGGAGTGGACGATGTCCGGCTTCCAGCGGAGGATGTCCCGCACGTACCGGCTGCCCAACGCTGTGCGCAGCCGGGCGCCGGGGTAGATGAGTCCCGCGCTGATGGACCCAAGGCGCACCACCCCGTCCCTGCGGCTGGACAGCGGGGACTGGGACAGCGTCAGCACCCGGACCTCGTGGCCCCGGGCCTCCAGCTCCCGCCGGAGGTTCAGTACGGAGGTCACCACGCCGTTGACGGCAGGGGTATACCAGTCGGTAGTGATGAGTATTTTCATGAAGGGTCTCCTTTTCCGGTTCGCGGGCGCGGAACGCGCCTCGCCACATATCCATATAACGGCGCGGCGCCGGGAATTTCTCCGCCGCCGTCACAGGATCCGCTGGGACGGCCTGTCTTCAGACATCGTCCCTGATCGTTATACACAACTATTATATACCATCCCGCCGGATTTTTCACTACAAATTTTGCTAAAATCACGGGAAAGTTTTCTACAACGTCCCGGACGGCCCCGTTTGCCGTCAGGATGCCTGTTTTTCCTGTCCGGCGGCCGGAAAGACTTGGGCATTCTGCCGGAAAAAGCGGATCTTCACAAATAACGGCAGATTGGCCCGGTGGATATTCCCGGCTTGCCCATTACAGGATATGGACAGCGGGGCCGGGAACGCGCCCTTTGCCGGACGGAAAGTTCGGGTGGACTTCCAGGGCAGTGGTATGGTATGATTTAACCGTAAGAACAGGGGCTTTTGCCGGGTCCCTGGCGGGGATTCTCCCTTTTCCGTGGGGCACGGAGGTTGCCGGTTCCCGGCAGGATGCGCCCCCCATTCTCTCCCCCGGGGAGAGAACCCTCCAGAGGGGCTTCTCTTGCCCCTTCGGGGCAATTCACCTCCTGCGTCGCGCCCGGTGGAAGAGAGGCGCCAGGAGAACCCTTTCGATGGGGTTCCCCTGGACCCCTCCGCGACGACACAAAGAGGGGGGACCCGCGTGTCCCCCCCCTCTTTGGAATCACCCCCCTGGGGGACGGGAGCAGGGAACCCCCCAGCCACGGCCACAGGCCGTGCCCGCCCCCCTTTTGCGAAAGGGGGGCATCCCCATCAAGCACCTGACTCCCGATAGGAAGGTGCCCAGCTATCCCCAACAGCCAGGGTGCGGCAGCGAAAAGAGAACGGCAGAGCATCCGGGCGGGACCCCAGCTTTCGCAACTGCATACGCGGTTGAATGGTCCAAGCCATCGACCAGCGCCGGTCCAAAACCCCCGTAACAGGCGCTGCGAGCGTTCCGGGCGAAGCCCGGAATGCCGCCGCCAAGCCTTTTTCTCTTGACACCATCAAAAAGCGCTTTCTCTTTTTCCACGGAAAAAGAGAAAGGGGGTTTTGAAGCCGCGGCCTTCGCCGCATTCCCCCGCGCCCCGGGACGGGGCGCACCACCAAACTCCCGCGAGGGATATCCTGCATCCCGCCGGGAACCGGCAACCTCCGTGCCCCACGGAAAAACGAAAATCCCCCGCGAGGAACCTCGCAAAGCCGCCGGGCTTCCCCGCACCCCCGTCCTCACGGGGAGAAAATGTTCCCCGCGCCCCGACGGGGCGCACCCCGCACCCCCGCCAGGGGGAACCCCTAAAAAAAGAATTCCCGTCCGGGAAAAGACAAAAAAACTGGAGGTCCACTCATGCTCATCGTCAGCGACATTGACGGCACTCTGCTGCCCTACGGCGCCACCGAACTGGACGCCGGTCTGTTCCCCCTCATCGCCCGGCTCCGGCGCCAGGGCGTGCTGTTCTGCCCCGCCTCGGGGCGGCAGTTCCACTCCCTGCGCCAGCTGTTCGCCCCCGTGGCGGAGGAGCTGGGCTTCCTCTGCGAGAACGGGGCCATCATCTACGGCCCCGGCACCGAGGAGGACGCCCCCGTGCTGTCCAAGATCACCATGCCCCGGGAGGACGCCCTGGCCCTGACGGAGGACATGCTCCGCCTGGTGAGCCGGCGCATCATCATCTCCGGGGCCAACATCCTCTACACCGTCACCGGCTGCGGCGAGGACTTCCTGGACATGGTCCGGGGCCGGGGCAACCGGGTCACCACCCTGGACGATCCCCGGCGCGTCCCGGAGGACATCCTGAAGGTCTCCGTCTACTGCCCGGAGGGCACCGCCGAGCCCCAGGCCATTCTCGGCCCCCGGTGGGGCGACGCCCTCCACATGGCCGCCGCCGGTCCGGACTGGGTGGACTTCACCCTGGCGGACAAGGGCCAGGGCCTGCGGAACCTCTGCGCCGCCCTGAACGTCCCCCTGGCCGACACCGTGGCCTTCGGCGACAACTGGAACGACGCCGCCATGCTGTCCGCCGCCGGGACCGGCTATCTCATGGCGGGCGCCGACCCGGCCCTGCTGGAGCGGTTCCCCCATCACTGCACCAGCGTCACCGACACCCTCCGGACCATCGTGGAGGAACTGGAGGGGTAAACGCGTTTGCGGGACCCCCTCACGGAGATCCCGCAAACCCGCCGCTTCCGGCCCAAGATCATTCCTTTCCGTCTCCCACGGACCCGTCCCCCCCGCAGCTTGTGGTAGACCTTCAGCTCCGGTCCGCCGGTGCCGGGGATCACCGGCTTCGCCCGTTCCTTTCCATGCTTCGCCTTGCCCTGGATCTCCGGCACGGGGGGCGCGTCGTTCCGGGGCTGGGTGTGGGTCCAGTCCGGCCGGGCCATGCCCTTTTTCGCCATGTCATCACCTCGGGGACAGTATGCCCCGAAAGGGCGCGGTCCATTACCCCATGAACATCTGGGTCCAGTAATTCCCCTTGGCCACGTAGCCCACGCCGATCTGCTTGTAGGAGGCGTTGAGGATGTTGGCCCGGTGCCCGCTGGAGTTCATCCAGCCGTCCACCACCTTCTGGGGCGTGGCGTAGCCGTAGGCAATGTTCTCCCCGGCGGTGCGGAAGGACAGGCCGAAGGCCCGCATCATCTCAAAGGGCGTGCCGTAGGTGGGGCTGTTGTGGGCGAAGTAGCGGTTGTCCGCCATGTCCTGGGACTTGTACCGGGCCACCCGGGACAGCTCCCAGTTGGCCGTCAGGGGAGAAAGGCCGTTCTGCTTCCGGATGTCGTTCACCAGACGGATCACCTCCGCCTCGTACTGGAGCACCTTCGCGTCCACCTCCGGGATGGCCAGCACCTGGCCGGGATAGATCAGATTCGGATCGCTGACCTGGGGGTTGGCCTGGATGATCTCGCTGGTGCCCACCTCGTACCGCACCGCCAGCTTCCACATGGTGTCCCCGGCGGCCACGGTGTGGGACGCCGCCCCGGCGGGGACGGCAAGCCCTGCGGCCAGCGCGGCGGAGAGCAGCAGAATTCGGAACTTTTTCATGTCGTTACCTCACAGATTTCAGGATTTCCTCAAAAGGATAGCCTGATTGTAACCGATTTGTAACTATTTTGCAAACGGTAGTTCCTGCCAGCCCGGGACTGATACGGTTTTGTAACGACTTGGCGGTCATGGGCTGGTGTGCTGTGGAAAAAGAGCGGCGGGGCTTTGCGGGGTCCCTCGCAGGGGAATGGTGGTGCGCCCCGGGACGGGGCGCACAGACGGTTCCCCGCGAGGGGGAACATCACCGCCAAACGCTCATTTCGCCAGCCAGCTCTCCCCGGTGGCGTAGTCGATCTCCACACCGGGCTGGACGTTGTAGCAGAACACGTTGTACAGCACGCCCTCGCCGCTGTCCTCCACGGAGGCGGCCTCCATCTGCACGCCCTGCGCCACCAGATCGTCGCCGTCGAAGACGGGCGTCACCCGATACATCACGTGGTTGCCCGTCTCCTTGATGTAGTCCGCCACCAGATTCTCAAAGGGCAGCATGCCGTCCACGTTGAGATACCGGGTGCCGGTGATGAGGTTCCGGTCGTTGGCGTTCTCGCCGGTGAGCTGGAAGCCGATGAGATGGCACCGGTTGTACAGCGCCTTGCCGTCCACGAAGTCGTACTGAGCCTGGACCCAGCCCGTGGGCCGGACGGAGCTGATGTCGCCCCGCTTCTCCGTGGGCATCAGGTCCCGGCCGATGCAGGCCATCACCGTGGTGCAGCGGCCCAGCCCGTCCAGGGCGCCGTACTCCTCGTAGGACGTGACGGTGTAGTCCGTGGGCTCAAATTCCGGCTCGTTGTTGTTCAGCTCCACCCAGGGGTCGCCGCTGTAGTCCGGGATGTCCGCCAGGGTGACGCCCCGGCTGTCCGCCGCCGTCTGGTCCGCCGGTCCGAACTGTCCGCCCTGCTCCGTCTGGACGCTCTGGGACGCCTGGATGTCCGGGCCCTCCGGCACCTCCGCCGTCAGGTCCTGCCAGAGGTAGAACGCCGCCAGCAGCACGAAGATGACGGCAGAGAGGATCTGCTTCTTCTGCCGTTTGGTGAGTTTGCGCTTTTTCTTTGCCATGGGAACCTCCTGTTATGTGTTTGACGTATGACGCGCCGCCGCGGTTCTGTACGCGGCGGCGCTCTGTGAAAATGTCGGGTGCGGTCTCACTCCACCGCCGTCCGGCGGTAGATCTCCCGGGTGATGGTCTCGTGGGACGAGCCGGGAAAGTCCTGGCCGGACTCCAGCCGGAAGTCCGACAGGTCCAGGTCCAGATGGACGTCCGCCGGGTAGGCCCGGTTCCACCGGTACACCACCAGCCCCTCCAGACGGTCCAGATGGGGCGCCAGGGGCCGGTCCTCCACGAAGCACCACTCCTCCGGCCCCGCCAGGGACAAAAAGTCCTCGTTCACCGCCAGGCGGACCTCATGGCCGGTGAACAGTTTGGCGGAATAGGCGTTCATCCACAGCCGTCCCGGGCAGCGGGACAGCAGATCCTCCCGCAGGAGGCGGTCCTGGCTCTGGCGGCGGCGGTGGAACAGCATCCCGTTCCGGTCGTCCACGCATACGACTGCGATCATGGTTTTCTCCCCCCCTTTGAAGAATTAGGAATTAGGAATGAGGAATTAGGAATTATTTCTGATCCGTCCGGCGCAGCCGGACACAGCCATTCCTAATTCCTAATCTCTAATTCCTAATTGAAAAAACTATTCCTCCGTGAAGTGGACGTGGTTGTAGATGTGGTCCTGGCAGAAGCAGTGGTAGCCGGCGCACTTGGAGCAGTAGCGGAACTCCAGGTCCGGATAGTCCGTGTCCGTGCGGCCGCAGACGCTGCACTTGTGGCGGTAGCCCTGGGCGGCCTCCTTCTTCCGCTGCTGGCGGGCGGCGGCCTTGAACTGGATGGTCTGGTGGGAGCTCTGATGCCGCACCCGCCGGGTCTGGATGCCCAGCATCCCCGTGATCTCCGGCCAGAAGAAGATCAGCACGTTCAGCAGCGACACCAGGGGCACCACCACGCCGATGACGCTGCCGGCCAGCAGGGACCGCAGCATGCTCCAGCCGATGAGCACCACGTCGGCGATGGCCAGCCACTTGGCCTTCAGGGGGATGATCATGTAGAGCATGATGCCCGCGTCGGGATACATGGCGGCGAAGGCCAGGAACAGCGTCAGGTTCAGGTAGTAGGCGCTGGACAGGGTCAGGCCGTAATAGCCGGTGATGAGGGACGCCAGCACCGTAGCCAGCACCGACAGCGCCATGCCGGACAGGTAGTACAGCGTGAACCGGGCGGTGCCCCACTCCCGCTCCAGGGACGTGCCCACGAAGTAGTAGAAGGACAGCATGATGATAAACGAGAAGGGCCGGAAGGAGTCCGGCACGAACACGAAGGTCACCAGCCGCCAGATCTCCCCGTGGAGCAGGTGGTTCAGGTCAAAGCAGAGAAAGGCGATGGCCCCGGCGTTGGAGAACATGTAGAGCAGGTACACCAGCACCTGTCCCGCCACCACGAAGCGCATCAGGTTGGGGATGCCGAAATTGGGGTGGCGGTAGACGAAGCGGTCGATCATGGAATTCAGTTTGTTCAAATGGGGTTCCTCCCTTTGTTTACTGAGGGCAAAATCTCAATACAGCACGTCCATTATAACCGCAGCGGGCGGAAAAGTCATTACATATTTTTGAATTTCCGCCGGGTATGGGAAAAAACGCCGGGATTTTGCACCGCCGGACCCCGTTTTTTAGGGCATCGGCGGGCATCTGTCTATTGACAATCGCCCGGTCATCCGGTATCATAGTTCCACAATGAAATAAACCCTTATCAAGAGTGGCGGAGGGAACGGCCCGATGAACCCACGGCAACCTGCGTTGTAAGGTGCCAAATCCGGCGGATACCGACAGATGAGGAGCGAACGTGTCTTTTTGGCGCGCCTCTCTTTCGGGGCGCGCTTTTTCGCGTCTCCCGCCGCCCGCGGGATAGGGGAAACAGAAAGGAAGTTCAATTTTATGGCGAGACACTATCTCTTCACCTCCGAATCCGTCACCGAGGGCCATCCCGACAAGATCTGCGACCAGGTCTCCGACGCCGTTCTGGACGCCATTCTGGAGCAGGACCCCCAGGGCCGCGTGGCCTGCGAGACCACGGCCTGCACCGGCATGATCCACGTCATGGGCGAGATCACCACCAGCTGCTACGTGGACATCGGCAAGATCGCCCGGGAGGTGGTCCGGGACATCGGCTACGACCGGGGCAAGTACGGCTTCGACTGCGACACCTGCGCCGTCATCACCTCCATCGACGAGCAGTCCCCGGACATCGCCCTGGGCGTGGACAAGTCCCTGGAGAGCAAGGAGAGCGGCGACGACGAGCTGAGCAACGGCGCCGGCGACCAGGGCATGATGTTCGGCTACGCCTGCGACGAGACGCCGGAGCTGATGCCCCTGCCCATCTCCCTGGCCCAGAAGCTGTGCCTGCGGCTGACGGAGGTGCGGAAGAGCGGACAGTTCGGCTACCTGCGGCCCGACGGCAAGAGCCAGGTGACGGTGGAGTACGACGAGAACGACCGCCCCGTCCGGGTGGACACGGTGGTGCTGTCCACCCAGCACGACCCCGACGTGTCCCTGGAGACCATCCGGGCGGACATGATCGCGGAGGTCATCAAAAAGGTGATCCCGGCGGAGATGCTGGACGAAAAGACCCGGTACTTCGTGAATCCCACGGGCCGGTTCGTGCTGGGCGGACCGGCGGCGGACACGGGCCTGACGGGCCGGAAGATCATCGTGGACACCTACGGCGGCAGCGCCCCCCACGGCGGCGGCTGCTTCTCCGGCAAGGACCCCACCAAGGTGGACCGCTCCGCGGCCTACGCGGCCCGCTGGGTGGCGAAGAACATCGTGGCGGCGGGACTGGCCCGGCGCTGCCAGGTGCAGCTGGCCTACGCCATCGGCGTGGCCCAGCCGGTGAGCATCTTCGTGGACACCTTCGGCACCGGCGCCGTGGACGACGGCGCGCTGGAGCGTGCCGTTGAGAAGGTCTTCGACCTGCGGCCCACGGCCATCATCCGGGACCTGGATCTGCGGAAGCCCATCTACCGGAAGCTGGCGGCCTATGGTCACATGGGCCGTGAGGATCTGGGTGTCTCCTGGGAGAAGACTGACCGGGTGGAGGCGCTGAAGGCGGCTGTGCAGTAACGGCACGGGGCGTTTTGGAGATGTTTCCCTTCGCGGGGGACTGGATGTGCGCCCCGTCCCGGGGCGCGGCGGGAGTGCCGGTGGAGACCGGCGGCTTCAAAACCCCCATTCTCTTTTTCCTGGAGAGGAAAAAGAGAATGCGCCTTTTGATGGTGTAAGAGAAAAAGGCTCTGGCGGCGGCATTCCGGGCTTCGCCCGGAACGCTCGCAGCGCCTGATACGGGGGGTTTGGCCCGATGGAAGCCTGCGGGCGTTGCCCATTCAACCACATATGGAGCATGAAAAAGCTGGGGGCATTTCCGGATGCCCTCAGCTTCTCTTTTCGCTGCCGCACACTGGCCCTTGCGGGAGATTGGCGCCGTTGTCACGGCTGCTCCTCCTCTTTCAGATTCTCCAACGCCACCCGCACCGCTTCTACGACAAACGCGGAAAACGTACAGCCCGTCCCGCGAATCGCTGCTTCCACTTCGTCGATGACATCGTTTGGAAACCGGATGGTCTTGTTCGTCGTGGAGGGGGGCTTCGGTATTTTGAATTTTCTCATCCTGCACCTCGTAATACATTTCGTATTACGATAGTATTGCAAGAATCTGCCTATAATAAATATGGCAAATTGCTTTGCAAAAAGCATTGCAAAAATGAAAATTATGTGCTACAGTAAAGCTGAGGTGAGAAAAAATGGAAATTTTCGAGAAGCTGTACACATTGTTATTCAACGGCATCACAGACGCGCTGGAGGAGATGGAGTCGCGGAATTACGGAAAAGCGGAGGAGATTTTAAAGGCAGCGCAGGCGGAAGCAGAGGAGCTGTATTTAGGGGAAAGCGGGGACGACTCTCCGCAAGAGCCAGAGTGCGGCAGCGAAAAGAGAAGCTGAGGGCATCCGGAAATGCCCCCAGCTTTTTCTATGATCAGATGCGGTTGAGAGGTCTGAGCCGACGACCATCGCCAGTACAAAACCCCCGTAACAGGCGCCGCGAGCGTTCCGGGCGAAGCCCGGAATGCCGCCGCCAGCGTCTTTTCTCTTGACACCATCAAAAAGCGCTTTCTCTTTTTCCTCGGAGAGGGGCCCCCCACAAAAGCCCAGCGAAGCGGGTTTTGTGGGGAAGAGGAGGGGCAACGAAGCGGTATGAGGGATGCCCTCTCCCGCGGGGCGTCCCGAATATAGCGCAGTTTGACCCGACGACGAAAGGGGGTTTTGAAGCCCCGGCCTTCGCCGCATTTCCCCGCGCCCCGGGACGGGGCGCACCCCCGCACTCCCGCGAGGCACCCCGCAAAATCCCCGCACTCCCGGGAGGGGGGAGAAAAAATCCCCCGTTCTATTGACATTTTTCATCACCGTGCTATACTACGGGTTAGGTAATTCTAACCGTTTTTGCGGTGACATTTGAAAGGGAGGTTTTTCCAATGGATGCAAAGGTCCATGAACTGCTGAACGACCAGATCAACAAGGAGCTGTACTCCGCCTATCTGTACCTGGACATCGCCAACTACTACGCCGCCAAGGGCCTGGACGGCTTCTCCAACTGGTACGAGATCCAGGCGAGGGAGGAGCAGGACCACGCCATGCTGTTCTATCACTATCTCCAGAACAACAGTCAGGCCGTGACCCTGAAGGCCATCGACAAGCCCGACAAGACCTTCACCGGCCTGGTGGAGCCCCTCCAGGCGGCCCTGGCCCATGAGCAGTACGTCACGTCCCTCATCAACACCATCTACGCCGCCGCCCAGAGCGTCAACGACTTCCGCACCGTCCAGTTCCTGGACTGGTTCGTCAAGGAGCAGGGCGAGGAGGAGAAGAACTCCAGCGACCAGATCACCAAGATGGAGCTGTTCGGCAGCGACCCCAAGGGCCTGTACATGCTCAACAGCGAGCTCCAGAGCCGGGTGTACTCCGCCCCCTCCCTGGTCCTGTAAAAATTGCAGGACGGCGCGTCCCTCTGCGCATTTTTAATCAGGACCCAACCGCCGGTCCCGGCCTCTCCGCCGGGGCCGGTTTTGTCATATCCGCCGGTCCCGGACAATATCCTCATGGTAAGTCCACGGCTGACGGGACAAAATTCTGCAATTTTTCGTGCAAAAACAAGGGGGAAAACTGCGGAAATCCTGCGTTCATGAAACGTTATCGTGATGTCATACAACCAGAGATCTGTACAGACAATAAATTTTGGTGAATTGGATGGCATGTAAAAAAATTGTAAATTTTCGGTTGGAATTTCGTGGATATCCCAATTTGCAGATGAAAGTTTTTTGCGCTACACTGTGAATCATATTTCCGACGGGCTGCAAAACAGGGCGTGGCCGGCCGAGGCGAACCGCCGGAGAGAGGTCAAACAAGCGGTAAAACAACGAAATAGGAGAGGATCATATGACATTCGCAGAATGGGTCGACAAGATCGACGGTATCGTCTGGGGCCCCGTAATGCTGGTCCTTCTGGTGGGCACCGGCGTATTCCTGACCATCCGCACCGGATTCCTTCCCTGGCGCAACCTGGGCTACGCACTGAAGAGCGTGGTCAGCAAAGAGGCACGGACCAAGTCCCGGGGCACCGGCGACGTGTCCCCCTTCTCCGCCCTGATGACGGCTCTGGCCGCCACCATCGGCACCGGCAACATCGTGGGCGTGGCCACGGCGCTGGCCTCCGGCGGCCCCGGCGCCCTGATCTGGATGGAGCTGTCCGCCGCCTTCGGCATCACCTCCAAGTTCTCCGAGTGCATGCTGGCCGTGAAGTACCGTGAGGTCAACGCCAAGGGCGAGATGTCCGGCGGCCCCATGTACGTCATGAAGAAGGCCATCTCCTGCAAGTGGCTGGGCAGCCTGCTGGCCTTCCTGTTCGCCGTGTTCACCGTCATCGCCTCCTTCGGCATCGGCGACATGACCCAGTCCCACTCCATCGCCGAGTCCATCTTCGACACCTTCGGCGTGCCCACCTGGATCGTGGGCGCCGTCATCACGGCCCTGTCCCTGCTGATCGTCATCGGCGGCATCAAGAGCATCTCCAAGGTCTCCTCCGTGGTGGTGCCCGTCATGGCCGTGTTCTACTTCGTGGCCGGTCTCATCGTCATCCTGGGCAACATCACCGCCGTTCCCGAGGCCATCGTGGTCATGGTGAAGATGGCGTTCTCCCCCACAGCTGCCGCCGGCGGCTTCGCGGGCACCATCACCACCTCCGTCCTCAACGCCGCCCACTACGGCGTGGCCCGGGGCTGCTTCTCCAACGAGGCCGGCATGGGCTCCGCCGCCATCACCGCCGCCTCCGCCACCACGGACCATCCCGTCCGGCAGGGCTACATCAACATGACCGGCACCTTCTTCGACACCATCGTCATCTGCACCGTCACGGGTCTGGCCATCTGCTCCTCCGGCGTGCTGGGCACCGTGGGCGCCGACGGCAAGGTCATCAACGGCGCCGCGCTGACCATCCTGGCCTTTGAGACCGTGCTGGGCAAGGCCGGCGGCATCCTGGTGACCATCGGCATCGCGCTGTTCGCCTTCTCCACCATTCTGGGCTGGGAGTATCACGGCGAGAAGGCCGTGGAGTACCTGTGCGGCATGACGCCCGTCATGCTCTACCGCATCGTGTTCGCCCTCATCGCCTTCGTGGGCGCCACCCAGGACCTGCAGGTGGTGTGGAACATCTCCGACATCTTCAACGCCCTGATGGCCATTCCCAACCTGATCTGCCTGCTGATCCTGTCCGGCACCATCGCCAAGGACATGAAGGACTTCCAGCCGGAGGTGGAGCTGCAGAAGAAGGCCTGGAAGCAGGCGAAGCTGGCGAAGAAAGCCTGAGTTCCCCCCATTTCCCAAGTCGGAAAAGGTTCAGACGCCGCCGCAGGCGGGATTTCGGCCCCGCGGACAGACCCCTCTTGTCCGCGGTTCCCGCCCCGGTCGCCGCTGTCTGCCTGTTTCCCCGGAGCGGCGCCCGGAAACGCGGCGCCCTCCCGAACCGCCGCCGTCCCGTTTGCTCGCGGGATGGCGGCGGACTTTTTTTGCCCATTTCGCCATGGGCGGGGAGTGCGGGGTAATTCTTCCGTGAGCACGGGACCGGCGTTTTTCCTTTGCGGAGTGCGGCCGTCCCGTGGGACGGGGGTGCCGGGGAAGCCCGGCGGATTCAAAACCCCCATTCGTCGTCGGGTCAAACTGCGCTATATTCGGGACGCCCTGCGGGGGAGGGCATCCCTCATGCCGCTCCGTTGCCCCTCCTCTTCCCCACAAAACCCGCTTCGCTGGGCTTTTGTGGGGTGCCCCTTTCGTCTTGCCGAAAAGAGAATGCGCCTTTTGATGGTGTAAGAGAAAAGGCGCTGGCCGCACAACTGGCCCGCAGGGCCAGTTGGCGGAAATGCGGGGGTCTTCCGAATCAGTGCCGACTTTCAATAGAAGTCTCCTACCGAGTGCGGAGTACATTGGCTGTCGACGATACTGCTCCGCCGCAGCTCGCAGAACCCCGGCAGTCATCGTGGGGTGGAAGATCGCAAGGCCCGTCCTTCTACTCCCGCGCATTCCGCTTCGCTATGCGCTACCCGGCTGGGTATCGAAAGCAGGTTGCCAAGCTATCCGCAACCGCCAGGGTGCGGCAGCAAAAAGAGGACGGCAAGGCATCCGGGACCGCCAACCGCCAGTCTTCCGCAACTGCCAGGATGCGGCAGCAAAAAGAGGAGGGCAGAGCA
>JALFSO010000034.1 GCA_022778785.1 Dysosmobacter sp.
TGCCCATTTCCTATTTTCGATTCTATTTTCCCGAATATGTGCTGAAAACCCGGTTGCCGCCTAATTGCGCAACCGGGTTTCTCGACAGCCTGACAGGACATCCAAGTTGGATGTCCTGTTTTTTTGTTTAGACGAAAAGAACTCGCTATCTCCACACATGCGCGAAGCGCATCAAAATAAGAGGTCCGGCAGGGCTCCTGCCAATCGCCCGAAGGAGATTCGTGGGATGCCGGCAGCGAGTTCGAGCCTCGTTGCCCACTCCAAAGTCAAGACCATGCGTGAAACGCGTGGTCTTGACTGACCGATGGCAACCTTCAAAGCTCTTATTCACATAATAGAACATCTCACTGTCCGACTCAGGGTGCTGTCAAGAGCTGGGCGCAGAATCGTTTGCAGACGCTGACGGAATAAAGACAGCCGGAAATCGGGACGCCTTCTGAAACTCTTTACAAGAGGATGCCCCAAGACGCGGGAGCTGCCTGCACAAGCCAAACCCGCACCGGCCGCCGGGAGTACAGCCGGCGGCGATCCCGGATTCTTGCGGAGACAAACCGCGTTTCTTTCATTTTTGGATTGACAAATCAGTTTACATCATGTAGACTATCTGTGTGGACGACAATCTATAGACTGGAGGCTGTGCCATGAGTGAATTGAGAATGGGCGCCATCGAATCCCGCTTTGCGGATATGATCTGGGAGAACGAGCCGATCCCATCCCCGGAGCTGGTGAAGCTGGCGGAGCGGGAGCTGAGCTGGAAGAAGTCCACCACCTACACGGTGCTGAAGCGGCTGTGCGAGCGGGGGATCTTCCGGAATCAGGGCGGTATCGTGACCTCTCTGATCTCCCGGCGGGATTTTTACGCGGTGCAGAGCGAGAAATTCGTGGAGGAGACGTTTTCCGGCTCTCTCCCGGCGTTTTTGGCGGCTTTCACCACCAGGAAGAAACTGTCCCAGGAGGAAATTGACGAATTGCAGGCGCTGATCGACCAGAGCAGGAGGTGAGTGCGGAATGAGCGGATTTACATTCGGCGCTTTCGTTTCCTCCGTTGCGAAGAACGGGCTGAGCGAGTCCATGTTGCTCCCCGCCATTCTCAACATGAGCATCACAGCCAGTGTGGCGATCCTCTTTGTGCTGCTGGCGAGGATGCTGCTGAAAAAGGCACCGAAGGTTTTTTCCTACGCGCTGTGGGCGGTGGTGCTGTTCCGGCTGCTCTGCCCGGTGTCCATCACCACAGGCTTTTCCCTGCTGGGGCTGTTTGACGCGCCTGTGACCGAGGCCACGGCCCATACTAGTGTTGTGGAGTACGTTCCCCAGGATGTGGTTCACACCCGAGACCTGGAGGTGCGGCTTCCCGTGCCTGCCGTCAGTCAGGCGGTCAACGAGGCGCTGCCCCGGGAACACGCCGCGCTGGGAGCCGACCCCATGGAAGGCCCGATGGCTTTGGCGCTCATGGTTTGGATCGTGGGCATTGGTATCCTGGCCGCTTACAGCGGCGTGTCCCTGCTGCGGCTCCGCCGCGCTCTGGTGGGGGCCGTGCCGCTGCGGGACAATATCTGTCTGGCAGACCATATCGCGTCTCCCTTTGTCATGGGCATTCTCCGTCCGAAGATCTATCTCCCATCCGGCCTGCCGGAACAGGAGCGGGGCTACATCATTCTCCATGAGCAGCACCACATCCGCCGGGGGGATCACATTGTCAAGGCCCTGGCCTTTCTGGCCCTGTGCATCCACTGGTTCAATCCCCTGGTATGGACGGCCTTTGTCCTATCCGCCAGGGACATGGAGATGAGCTGCGACGAGGCGGTGGTGAAAAAGCTGGGGGAGGGCATCCGGGCGGATTACTCCGCGTCGCTGCTGAGCCTTGCCACCGGACGGCGCATCATCGCCGGAACGCCCCTGGCCTTCGGGGAGGGGGAGACCAGGAGCCGCATCCGGAATCTCGCAAACTGGAAGAAACCTGCCTTCGGGGTTTTGCTGCTGGCGGTGATCGCCTGTATCGCTCTGACTGTCAGCCTGATGACGAATCCAGAGGGTGCCCAGGCGGGGATGGAGGCGGTTGCGGGCAGGACCTATGTGTATGCCGGTGATTCGTTCAGCGGTCTTGCGGAGGATCGTTTCACCATTACGATCCATCAGGATGGCACATTCACATATTATGAATCCCTGCTCAGCAGCTACCTGGGAACCGGTATATGCACCGTGCAGGATGGAGTGCTGACCTTGTCAGACGAGACCGGCGACGGGGCGGAGCGCATCAACCATTTCAAAATCGACGGAGACGACCTTGTGTTTATTGAGGAGAACTCCAGCAACTTTATCTATGTGCAAGTGAAAGACGGGGAACGCTTTCATAGCGATGGATCGTCTGATCCCGAAGTGCCCTCCGAAGACACAGCGGGGGCCGAAAGCATTTCCGCGCCTGTTGAATGGACTTGTTCTCCCATGATGAGCGCCACCTGGCACGCGGCGTTTCACTTCCGGTTTGACCTGAACTACTCCCACATTGAGGCATCCTGCGACAACGGAATGCTGTGGGACCCGGACGGGGAGGGGCAGCCCATGGGAAAGAGGCTGCGCTTTGAAGCGGGCCAGCCGGTCTGCTGGACACCGGCGACCGACGGGAAAACGCTCACAGAAACGGCGGAAGCGGCCACAGTCCGGTTTACCGTTTACGACGGCGGAGAGATCCTCTGCACAGGTGCGCTGGAGATCACCCGGACCGGAGAGGAAAACGGACAGAGCTTCTATGCGGCAAGGCTGGGCGGCACCGATCTTATGACGCTGCGGCAGAACGACTACAACATGGGCGCGTCCCTGGTCCTCTCCGACAGCGCCGCCATCATTGCTTACTCCGACTTGAATCACAATCTGGCGAATGAGAGCATCGTAGTGCGGGAAGTGGCCCCCGGTATGCTCTATGAGCTGACGGTGGAAGAAAACGGCGTGGAGATCTGGTCAACAGAGGCCAGCCCCGCCCATACCGGATGGAACACCATTCTGCTCTACAGTAACAGCGACGGCGATTATCTGGTGCGGTATCAGCCCGCCATGTTCCAGGGCATTGGCAGCTATATCTGCACGGTGTTCTCCCTGGAGGGCGGACAGGAGACCGTGAAAGAGGAGTGGTCCGTGGACTTTGAGCTTCCCGTGAAAGAGACGCCTGAGATGACGCGGTTTGCCCGGGAAGTGGGGATCCTGCTGCGAAACTGCACCGTTCTGCTGTCCACGGAGCGGGGGATCGTGGTGGACCGGCCGGTCAGCGCGTCCGGTCTGCCTCAGCTCTATCCGGTCCGGTTCGACCCGGACGAAATCCAGGCCGCCATGGATGGCAGATCAGACGCGGGGAAACTCACCTCCAACGCCGCGCGGTTCCCGGACACGCCGCTGGAGCTTGTCTTTTCCAGCGGCGCGGGCGGATGGGGAACGGTGCTGACGCTTCAGCCTGACGGCAGCTTTACCGGCCAGTACAGCGACGCGGACATGGGAGTCAGCGCACCGGAGTTTCCCAAGGGCACCTGTTACGTCAGTGCGTTTTCCGGCCGGTTTACGGACATCCGGCAGATCAGCGACTGCGCCTGGTCCATGAAGCTGTCGGGGCTGACCACGGAGAGAGAACCGGAACAGACCTGGGTCGAAGGCGGCGTGCGCTATATTTCCGAGGAAGCCTACGGCGTGGCCGGGGGAGACACGTTTATCCTGTACGCCCCGGGAACGCCCGGGGATGACATTCCGGCGGATTGCCGGGACTGGTGGCCGGACGCCTATCGGTGGCGCAGGGGCGAGCTGGAGCAGCTGGAGGGATGGGGCCTCTGCAATGTGGACACCGGTCAGGGCTTCTTCACCTCCTGGCTCTCCTGACGCGGAGCTATGCCGGGCAGGCGACAAGACCCACCAAATCTGAGCATACAAGGATGTGTCATATGGATAACAACGCAAGCCAAAATTCCGTTTCCCAAACGGTCTGGCTGAATGAACAGGCGCGGATCGCATCCTTCCACAGCGTCGCTGGATACGAGGAACACTCGTTCCGCTGCGTGATTACTTCATGGGATACCTGAACAGCCTTCAGGAACGGGGCTACCGTTTCCAGTGACCGGTTTTTTCGCGCCGGCTCTGACCGATACAGCGGTATTCTCTTTCTGAACAGACTAGCACCGGGCAGAGTTTTCCCTGCCCGGTGCTGGTCTGTTTTCTTGATAAGGTCGTTTTTGCAGATGGTTTCCGGGATTTTCCCGCGAGTGTCATTCATACACCGCTGCAATCAGCGTCTCCCATTCGTCAACGGTCAGGCCGCCGGAGAGCTGCAGGGAATAGGAGAAGGCGCCGTCCCACCAGATCGCCAGGGTAAAGCCGTCTTCGGTCCCTTTCAGCGTCACGGCAGCATCTCCGACGGAGATCTCCTCCACCGCGGAATAGGCGTTGTAATCGCCGGAATTGTCCTCGCTGCCGATGGACTTCCGGAAGGTACAGGTCTGTCCATTCCCCTCATACGTGATCTGGGCCATGTCCTTTCCAAAGGCGGTATAGCTCTGTTTTTCCGGGGTAAACGGCAGTCCGGTGACTTCCGGCACTTCAAAGTTCACCAGCCCGGAGAGTTCTTCGAGGGTGGCCGCGTCCACAATATCTGCCCCCGGATTCAGGACTTCCGCAGGCCGCTGCAATCCGCGGTCCAGCAATCCTGGCAGCGTCAGCACGCCGAGCAGCAGAATGGCAAAGCAGGCGGCAACGGAAAGATATTTTTTGACGGAGGAAAGCCGCAGGACCTTCGGCCGGGTGCGTTTCGTCAGATCAACTTCCTGAAGGTGGTTCAGGATGCGTGCGCGCATCTCGTCCGTGACTTCAATTTTGTCCATGATCTCGTCATACCGTTTCTTCAAAGTCGTATTCCTCCTTCAGCAGTTCCTTGAGCCTTGCGCGTCCCCGGTGCAGGTCGGAACGGACCGTCGCTTCGTTTTTCTGGAGAATGTCCGCGATCTGCTTTGCGGAGTACCCCTCGCGATAAAACAGATCTGAGAAGAAGCTGTAGGCACAGGAGGGAACGATGAGAGCCCATTCACATCCTGTTTGGCCCTGTGAGCCGCTGTGTGCGGTTTTTCCGGGAACGTCGGACAGAGCGCGGGCAGATGCGGGGATTTTCATGGTGTTTCCCAACAGGGTCAAAATCAGAGGAGCGATCATAGCGGAGCTGGCTGCTCTGCGAAATATTCAGATGCGGGCAAAGAAAACGTATTGACATTTTTCAATGTGACACATATAATAAATCAAGAATTCTTGATTTGAGGTGAACCCATGGCAACCGTGTATGAGGAACGGGAAAAGGTATTCAAGGCCCTCTGTGACGAGCGGCGGCAGCGGATCCTGGAACTGCTGCACAGCGGTGAGAAATGCGCCTGTGTCCTGATCGAGGAAATGGATATGCCCCAGTCATCCCTCTCTTATCACATGAAGATCCTGTGCGACTCCGGTATCGTCACAAGCAGGGAAGAGGGGAAGTGGACCCATTACCAAATCAGCAGGCAGGGCAGTGAAAGGGCAATCACGCTGCTGAAGGAGATCACGGCAGTCACGGAAAACCGTGACGGATGTCAGAATTGCTGCAAATGAAGGAAAAAGCCATCCCAGTGTGGAGATGGCTTTTTGCAGACAAATCAAATCGAACTTTTTTGATTTCTTTGGAAGGCGAGGAAACAATCATGCAAGCATTGCGAGCCGGGTGGGACTTCTTCCAGAATGAAGTCCTGGGTATGAAATGGCTGAGCCGCCTGATCGGCAGCGCCGTGGAAGCCTGTGGGTTGGACCCCGCGGGCAAAGTGGGCGGCAGTATCCAATTCTTTTTCTACGATGTGATCAAGATCATGGTCCTGCTGGGCGTTTTGATTTTGATCATCTCCTACATCCAGAGTTATTTTCCGCCGGAGCGCACGAAGAAGATCCTGGGCCGCTTCCACAGCATCCTTGCAAACTGCCTTGCGGCCTTGTTGGGCACGGTGACGCCCTTCTGCTCCTGTTCGTCCATCCCCTTGTTCATCGGCTTCACCAGCGCGGGCCTGCCCCTGGGCGTCACCTTCTCTTTTCTGATCTCCTCACCCATGGTGGACTTGGGCAGTCTGGTGCTTCTGATGAGCATTTTCGGATGGAAGGTCGCCATCGTCTATGTGGTGCTGGGGCTGGTCATTGCCGTGGTGGGCGGCACGCTCATTGAGAAGCTGCACCTGGAGGAACAGGTGGAGGAATTTATCCGCAACGGCCGTGCCATCGACGTGCCCCAGGAGGAGCTGCATTTCAAAGACCGGATCCGATACGCCTGGGAGCAGGTGATATCCACCGCCAAAAAGGTGGCGCCCTATGTGCTGATCGGCGTCGGCATCGGTGCCTTCATTCACAACTGGATCCCTGAAGAATGGATCGTGAAGGTCTTGGGAACCGGCAATCCCTTCGGCGTGGTCATCGCCACTATCGCTGGCATCCCTATGTACGCCGACATTTTCGGCACTATTCCCATTGCGGAGGCGCTGCTGGCGAAGGGGGCGCAGCTGGGCGTGGTGCTGTCCTTCATGATGGGCGTCACGACGTTGTCCCTGCCCTCCATGATCATGCTCCGCAAGGCGGTGAAGCCGAAGTTATTGGGTATCTTCGCGGCCATCTGCACCATGGGCATTATCATAGTTGGATACTTTTTTAACGCCATTCAAAATATCATTATTTAGGGCTTACTGAACAGTGGGAAAAAGCTCGGAAACCATTGAAAATACTAGGAAAAACAGGGGTAATGCGGTAAAATATCTGCAAAGGGATTCAGAAGTTTGAAAGAAAAAGTTTGCAGGTGATGAAGATGTATCGGCAC
>JALFSO010000106.1 GCA_022778785.1 Dysosmobacter sp.
AATACGAGGGGGCTCCCGCCCCCTCGTACACCCCCTGCAAAAAAGGACACTTTTCCTTAAGGCAGGGTTTTTCGACAAGCTGAGAGACGGCTGAAAGCCGTCTCTCCTGGTCAGGTCGTTTACTTATTTGTCCAGCTGCCGCATCCGCCAGACAATGGCGGAAATCTGGCCGCGGGTCAGGGTGTTGTTGGGCTTGTAGGTGCTGGTGCCCTCGGAGAAGTATCCCTCCACCACACCGGCGGCGTTCAGCGCCTGGACGTAGGGGTCGGTGGTATCGGTGAAGGGCTTCACGCTGGAGAGGTTCTTGGTGTTCAGCTTCAGCGCCTTGGCGGCCAGCTGGGCCACCTGGAGGCGGGTGATGGGCTTGTTCAGGTCGATGGTCCCGCTGACCAGGCCGTCGGCCTTGGCCTTGGTGAGATAGCCGCTGAACACGTGGGAACCGGTGGGCTTCTGTTCCGCGTAGCCGGCGGCCCGCATGATGAGCTTCAGCGCCGCGCCGTAGGTGACGCTGCTGTTGGGCTGGAAGGAGCCATCCTTATAGCCGCTGATGACGCCGGCGTCACTCAGCTCCGCCACGTACTTGTAGCACCAGGTGGAGGAGGTGATATCCGTGAACTTCTTCACAGAGCTGACGATGCCCAGGCAGAACTTGCCGCTGGCGATGGCCGTTCCGCTGGCGTTATAGGCGAGGTACGTCAGCTCCATGGAGCCGGTGTAGCCGGAGGCGGGCACGAACCGCAGCTGGCTGATGCGCTGGCTGCCGCTGGAATAGCCGTACAGGGTCTTGGTGTCGGCCTTGGCGGAGGTGCCGGTGCCCACGTAGACCGTGCCCACAGAGGAATCCGGCAGGTCCAGCAGCCGGATGCTGCCCAGAGCCGTTCCCGTGGCGCTGGACACCGCGCTGTAGAGTGCCGGGGCGGGCATATCCACAGAGGTGTTCTTGGGCGTGACGCCGTACACGTCCGACACAGCCGCCAGCGTCACGCTGATGAGGATGGTGCCGGTGACGGACTTCCCACTGGTGCCGTAGGCGGTGAAGGGGATGCTCTCACAGTAGTTGGCCCGGCTGTTGGGTGTGAAGGTCAGCTCACTGAGGCTGTACTGGCTGGTGGAGGTGGGGCTGAAGTAGAACGATGTGGCGGAGACGCCGGAGGCGCTGATGGCCGTCTTGCGGGCGCCGTAGGTGCTGGTGCCGTAGTAGTTGTAGTACAGGGTGCCGGTGGAGGGTGCGCCGTTCAGCTTCACGTATTGCAGCGTGTCGCTGGGATAGGTCTTGTTGAAATGCCGGGCGATATCGTTGGGGTTGATCTGGAGATTGGTGTTGTAGGTGGTGTTATAGCAGATATCCCCGCCGGAGATGGACGTGGTGCCGTCGGGCTTGATGACCAGCGTGCCGTCCACGGAGCGGCCGCCGGTGCCGTAGGCCCGGAATTTCAGGACCAGTGCGGAGTCAAAGCTCCGGCCCGCCGCGAAGGTCAGGGCGTCCAGGGCGTAGCCGTTATCATAGTCGTCCTCGTCCTCGTCGCTGAAATAGAACTCATAGTCGTCCATGGTGCTCCAGGGCAGGATGGTCTCCTTGCTGGTGCCCCGGCCGAAGTAGATGATGCCGTTGGGGTTTTTCAGCTTGCCGGCGTTGGTGAAGCTGATGTACCGGAAGCTGCCGCCGCTGGCCTTGTCGTCGTAGAAATTCTCAAAGTCCTCCTCGTGGAAGGCGATCTCCTGGTTGGAGACGGCGGCGTAGTTGATGTCGCCCTTGACGCTGGCGCTGCTCTTGCTGGAGCGGATGACCACCGTGCCGTCCACGTGGCGGTTGCCGCTCCCGTATGCCCGGAATTCCAGCGTCACCGTGTCCTCAAATTCGTCGTCCGCCACAAAGCTCAGCCGGTCCAGGGCGTAATCGCTGATGTCGTCGTTATTGCCGTAGTAAAAATCCGTCTTTTTCAGGCCGGAAGCGGTGTACTTCACCTCGCTGCTGCGGCCGTAGTTGCAGTACACATAGCCGTTGGAAGCGGTGAGATTCCCGGAGTCCGTAAAGGTCACGTACTGGAAGGTGCCGGAGGCGTTGTCCTTGTAGTACTCGTTGAAGTCCTCCTCGTCGAACTCCACTTCCTCGCCGGGATCCACCTCGTACTCGATGTCGCCCTCTTTCTCCCCGTCGCCGTTGCCGATGGTGATGACCAGGGTTCCCCGCATGGAGGCGCTGTCGCCGTCCTCGTCCACGCCGTAGGCCCGGAAGTTGATGGACAGCGTGCCGTCCTCGGCGTCCTCATCGGCCACGAAGCTCAGCTTGCTGAGGGGATAGTCGCCGTAATCGGCGGAGCTGTAGTAGAACGGGACGTCGCTGAGGGCGGTTTTGGAGAACCGCTTCTCATTGTCGGTATCGTAGTTGTAGTAGACGTATCCCACAGAGGAGCTGTAGCTGCTGTCCGGAGAGAAGACCACGTAGCGCAGGCTGCCGTTCCGGTACTCATCCTTGAAGCAGTCGGAGAAATCGCCCCGGCTAAAGGTGACTTCCTCGCCGGCGTCCACCCGGTATTCGACGTCGCCCTCGGTGTCGGAATCGCTGCTGCTGATCTCAATGTCCAGCGTGCCC
Source organism: Dysosmobacter sp. (assembly GCA_022778785.1). Lineage (GTDB taxonomy): Bacteria > Bacillota > Clostridia > Oscillospirales > Oscillospiraceae > Oscillibacter. The sequence goes on from JALFSO010000106.1 coordinate 2,594, forward strand.
TTCCGGTAGACCTCGTCGCCGTCCTCGTCCACGCCGTAGGCCCAGAACTCGATGGTCAGCGTGGTGTCATCGGCGTCCTCGTCGGCCACAAAGCTCAGGTCGCTGAGGGGATAGTCGCCGTATTTGCTGCCGCTGTAGTAGAACTCATAGTCGTCCAGCGTGCTTCTGGAGAACCGCTTCTCGTCGCTGCCCTCGTAGTCGCAGTAGATGTAGCCCACGGAGGCGCTGTAGTCACTGTCCGCGGAGAAGGTCACATAGCGGAGCGTGCCGCCGTCGTATTTGTTCTCAAAGTAGTCCTTGAACTCCGTGCGGTCGAATTCTGCTTCCTCTCCGGCGTCCACCTTGATGAGAATGCTGCCGGAGGCCGCCGACGCGGCGGGCACCAGGCCCAGCATCATCACAAGGGCCATCAGAAAAGCCGGGAGTTTCCGTTTCATAAAGGCTTTCATCGAATTCCCTCCATTTTCAAGTCCGGTTCCATGGTTACATAACACATTTTACTGTTTGCCTATACCATAGCGGAAAAGCCGTTTCCATTCATGAACAAACTATGAACAACCGGAGATTTCACGCAATTTCCGGCCATTCTTTTTTCTGCCCGGAAAAATCTGCGGAAACTGTCTCCGCCGCACCGGAACCGGCGGTTTTCCGCGCCTGTTTGATCTCTGCATGGCAAACGCCCGGCGGCGGCCGGGCGGACGGCGCGGAGACCGGGTCCGCGTCTTCTCCTCCCGCCGCTGCCGGGCGGCGAAGTCTCGTGTCACATCAGCCATACCAGCAGCCACACCAGGCCGATGGCCGCCGCACCCATCAGGGCGTACAGCACCGGGGACAAGTCCCGGAACCGGCGGCTCAGGGTGCCGCCCCCGCCGGAGGCGTAGCTCTTTGCCACCCGCCGGGCCTCCTCCACCAGCTCCCGGGAGGACACGCCCTCCCCGGCGGCGTCGTTCCGCACGATGAAGATCGCCTGCTCAAAAAAACGCTGGTCCGGCGAGTCCACCACGACCACTCTTCTGGAAATTCCCTTGACCATCCTCGACACTCCTCCGCAAATGGATTTTGTTACATGCAGTCTGTCTCAGGACAGCCGGATTTATACCGCCGGACTGGAAAATTTCCGGGCTTCGCCGCTACACCTGCCGGGTCTCCGCCTCCGGGTCCAGATACAGCACCTGGACGCCGCAGTCGTCCGCCAGACGGCCCCGCTTCACCGCCTCCCGCATCACCAGTGCCGCCAGCAGCTGGGGGTCCGTGCCATCCCAGCCTGCCAGCAGATCCTGGAGCCACTCATCCCCCAGGGCATCCGCCACGCCGTCGCTGACCATGACGGTGAAGCTGCCGGTCTCCAGCCGGAACTTCGTCACATCCGGTGACGTGGGGGCATCCCGCAGTCCCACCGGCAGGGCATGTCCGGTGATGCGGCAGACCTTGCCGCCCTTCTTGATGTAGGTAGGTGCCGCGCCGAACTTGTACAGCGCCCCGTCTCCGGAGCGGAGGTCCAAGGTCAGCAGATCCATGGTGGCGAAGCTGCCGGTCTCCTCGCTGCGAAGGGCCAGGGCAGCGTTCAGCGTCTTCAGTGCCGCCTCCGGCTGGACACCCGCCTCCAGGAACTGGCGCAGCAGACGGTTCGTCAGGGCGGACTCCCGGCGGGCCCCCTCCCCGCTGCCGCAGCCGTCGCTGAGGAGCAGGCATAGCGTGCCGCCGTCGGTCTCAAAGGAGCTGAGGCTGTCGCCGCAGACCGCCTCCCCGTCCTTGGGCCGCAGGGCCGCTCCAATGCGGTAGGACAGTGCCGCCCCGGCGGACACCGTCACCGCGTCCCCCAGGCCCGCCGCGGTGGCGGACAGCAGTTCTCCCAGCTGAGCGTACTGCCCCCGGGCGCTGCGGCGGGCGTCCTCCAGCTGCTTCCGGTACTGACGGCGCAGCAGGAACGCCGACGTCTCGCCGTTGATGGCGGTGAGAAACTCCGTCAGATGGATGCACCGGCTGGTGAAATAGCCGGGGTAGTCCTTGGCCAGCGTCCGTCCCCGCTCCAGTAGATAGGCGGTGGCATCATTGAGGGCGTTGAAGGTGGAGACGTACTCCTTCTTCCAGCACAGTCCGCACAGTGCGCAGTCCCGGCAGACCTTCTCCGCCGCCCGGTCAAAGATGACGGCGGGATTCTCCTCGGTGCTCTGGATGTTCCGCCCCAGGGTGTCGTACAGGTCCCGTAGGGCAGCGGCGGTCTTAGTGAGCCGGGCCTTCAGGCCCTCTACCGCCGCGGACTGGCGGGCCGGCTCCGGCCGTTGGAGCCGTTTGCCCCCCAGCGCCCGTCCGGGGATCAAGAGAAACACAGGGCAGGCCAGCAGAGCCTCCCCCAGCAGTGGCAGTCCCATCTCGTCCCGCACGGCCAGTAGCAGGAGCATGGTGGCCCCCAGATAGATCACCGCTGCGGAAAAACGGTTCCGCCCCGCCCGAAGTCCGGTGATCAGTCCCGCAAAGCCGTAGGCCGCCGAGAAGAACAGCTCCCCGGTCCCGGCGCACAGGTCCATCAGCAGTCCGGCACACAGGCCCATGGTCATGCCCGCCGTGACGCCCTCCTGCCAGGCAGTGAGCATCACCAGGCAGGCGGTGAAGGCCCGTCCCAGGGAGATGCCGGCCACCTCCACTTCCGTCATGCCCGACAGCAGCGTCACCGCCAGGAACCGCAGGGCGTTGGGCTCCGGCGACGCCCGCCCCGGCTCCAGCAGGGGACCATAGGCCCAGGCGGACGCCCCGGTGAGGACGGCGGCGATGAGGCAGGCGGGCAGCCGCTCCAGCGGCGACAGGGATTGGACCACGTACATCAGATGCACCGTCAGATACAGCGCCGCGGCGCAGAAGGGCACCGCCCACTGCCGCCGCAGCAGCTTCAGCCCATGGAGGGCCGTGGCCGTGGTCACCATCAGCACCGCCACCGCCAAATGGGGCAGCCCCTGGTCAAAGGGCAGGAACAGCAGGGTCCCCAGCCCGGTACCCAGCAGCGCCGCCATACCGGCCCCGCCCGCACCTGCCGCAGCCACGCAGCCCAGGGCAAAGGGCGCTCCGGCCTCCGGAAACTGCGCCGCTGTCAGCGCCGCCGCCAGAAAGAACCGGATGCCCCATCCCGCCAGCCGGGCCGACTGCTCCCGGTCCAGTGTCAGCTTCTTTTTCCACACGGCTTGTCCCTCCCACCCATGATTTTTCCACCATTTTACCGTCCCGTGTGGAAAAATCCCGTCGGGAAATGCAGCCCTCTCACATTTCCGGAAAAGGACATCCCGGACCCCGCCGCGGCGAAGTCCGGGTTGTCCCTTTTCTCATATGTCTTTCTGGTTTCCGTCACACCCGGACGATAAAGCCGTCCTTTCTGGGCGCCGCCGGACGGGGCTCCCCCGCCGGGTAGCCCAGGACGCAGTTGCCCACGCCCTCCAGCCGTTCCGGAAGGCCCCACTTCCGCAGCATGGTCTTGCCCTCGGACTTGTCAAAAAACTCCTTGGCCCGGTTGATCCAGCAGGACCCCACTCCCAGGGACGCGGCGGCGTTCATCATGTTGCCCATGACCAGGGCGCCGTCCCGCTGGGCGTTGAGGGGCGTTGTAGTGGCCTCCGGGTCTGCCAGGACCACTACCACGGTGGGCGCGCCGTAGAAGGGGTCCGCCTTCGTCCCCATGATCTCCGCGTTGGCGGCGGAGAGGGCCGTGATGGTCTCCTTATCCTGCACCACTACCAGTGTGACAGACTGCTTTCCATGGGCGGAGGGGGCGTAGGTCCCCGCCTCCAGAATGGCGTCCAGTTCCTGGGGCGCGATCTGCTCCGGCCGATACGTCCGGACGCTGCGGCGGGCCAGAAGGGTCTTGATGGTCTCGTTCATCGAACTGCTTCCTTTCCATGCACTGTCTCAGGCGTTCTCCGCCCGTCTCATGTCTTCGATTATACCACACCGTCGGGATTTCCACAGTTCTTTTTTCCGCGGAGGAAAATTTTCAGAGCCGGGGCTGGTTTTTCCCCCGCTTCTCTGCTATGATATAGACGGCTTCGGCCGGTCCCCACAGGTTTCCGCGGAAACGGCAAGCCCTTGAGGACTTTTCAGAGAACGATCCGCATCTTAGACATACATCACCATACATAAATACATAAGGAGTGACGCTCATGCCGCAGCCCCTCTCTGACCGCACAGGCAGCTTTACCGATTCCGTCATCCGCCGGATGACCCGCATCTCCATGAAATACAACTCGGTGAACCTCTCCCAGGGCTTCCCCGACTTCGCCCCGCCTCAGGAGATCACCGACCGTCTGGCGGAGGTGGCCCTCACCGGCCCCCACCAGTACTCCGTCACCTGGGGCGCCCAGAACTTCCGGGAGGCCCTGGCCAAAAAACAGACCCGCTTCATGGGCCGGGAGATCGACCCCAACGGTGAGATCGTGGTCACCTGCGGCTCCACCGAGGCCATGATGTGTGCCATGATGACCGTGGTGAACCCCGGCGACAAGGTGGTGGTGTTCTCCCCCTTCTATGAGAACTACGGCGCCGACACCATTCTCTCCGGTGCGCAGCCCATCTACGTGCCTCTGCATCCCCCGGCGTTCACCTTCAATGTGGATGAGCTGGAGGCCGCTTTCCGCCAGCATCCCAAGGCCATGATCCTCTGCAACCCCTCCAACCCCTGCGGCCGTGTGTTCACCCGGGAGGAGCTGCTGGTCATTGCTGATCTGGCCGCCAAATATGACACCTACGTCATCACTGACGAGGTTTACGAGCACATCGTCTTCGCCCCCCACAAGCACACCTATTTCTGCACCCTGCCGGGGATGTGGGAGCGGACCATCTCCTGCTCCTCCCTGTCCAAGACCTACTCCATCACCGGCTGGCGTCTGGGCTATCTCATCGCCCCGCCGGAGATCATTGAGCGGGCCAAGAAGGTCCACGACTTCCTGACTGTGGGCGCTGCCGCGCCGCTCCAGGAGGCGGTGATCCCCGGTCTGGAGTTCGGCCAGGACTACTACGATGGTCTGGTGACCAAGTACACCCACAAGAAGGAGCTGTTCCTGAGGGGTCTGGACGATCTGCACATCGCCCACAACGACCCGGAAGGCGCCTACTATGTCTTGCTGGACATCGGTGAATACGGCTATGACAACGACCTCCGGTTCTGTGAGGACATGGCCCGGGAGGTCGGCGTGACCGCCGTGCCCGGCTCCAGCTTTTTCCGGGAGCCGGTGAACCATCTCATCCGGATGCACTTTGCTAAGAACGACGAGACCCTGAACGCGGCGCTGAACCGTCTGGAAGCGCTGCCGAAGCTGAAAAAATGACTGGCGGCACAGCCGCCACCGGAGGACACCCTATGAACAGCGGCATTCAGATCCGCGTCGCCGGAGAGGCGGACGCGGAGGCCCTTCTTGCCATTTACGCCCCCTACGTGCAGCACACGGCCATCACCTTTGAGTACGAGATACCCTCTGCGGAGGAGTTCCGGGGCCGCATCCGGAACGTGTTGCGCAGATATCCGTATCTGGCAGCGGAGGACGGCGGGGAGATCGTGGGCTACGCCTACGTCAGCCCTTTCAAGAAGCGGGCCGCCTATGACTGGGCGGTAGAGACCTCCATCTACGTCCGCCAAGGCCGGAAGCGGGGCGGTGTCGGCCGCAGGCTGTACCAGGCACTGGAGGACATTCTGAAAGCCCAGGGCGTTCTGAATCTCAACGCCTGCATCGCCTGCCCCGCCCGGGAGGACGAGTACCTGACCCGGGACAGCATCGCCTTCCATCAGCGGCTGGGCTATCAGATGGTGGGCGAGTTCCACCAGTGCGGCTGCAAATTCGGCCGCTGGTACAACATGGTCTGGATGGAGAAATCCATCGGCGAGCATCTGCCGGACCAGCCCCCGGTGAAGTCCTTTGACGAGATCCGTCCCCTGCTCCCGGAGATTCTGGGGGCCGTCTGACGTTCCGCGATGATACAGCACAAACAAGGCGCCCGAAAGCCAAGGCTTTCGGGCGCCTGTTGTATGGACGCGCTTATTTCAGATAGTCGCCCACGTCGTAGTTGTTGTACTGGCGCTTCAGGCGGACGGTCAGGGAGCCGTCGGCCTGGGGCAGCTCCTCCAGCACCTTGTAGCCGGTGCGGTTCCGGTCCATCTGCTCCAGATAGTGGCGGTACTCCGCCTGGACCATCTGACGGGCCTCCTCCCGGGGGATATCGTCCTTCATAACAAAACGGATCGTCTGCTCCAGGCAGGCGGACTGAATGCGTTTCATGGGCATTGCCTCCTTTATGAGATGCCCATATTTTAACATTTTCCACTGGGGATTTGTAAGACAAATTTCAGTCAGAAAATGAATTTTGTGAATTTTTGCAGGTTTCTATTGCGGAAAATTTGTTCATTTTTTCATATCGTCGAACTTTTTACCGGTTCACCATCAGTCGTTTCAAAGCGGCGTCCAGCCCCTCCAGCGACAGGGGATACATGTCCACCGTCTCCCGCAGCAGCTGGATGGAGGACCGGCCGTGGATATAGGACCACTGGTTCTCCGGGATGGGATTCAGCCACACCAGATGGGGAAACCGGGCAACGAACCGCCGCACCCAGGTGATCCCCGCCTCCTGGTTGTAGTGGTAGTAGTCGATGGAGCCGCCCTGCTCCGTCAGCTCCGACAGGGCCATGGCGCCGTCGCCCACAAAGATGACCTTCCACTGGGAGGACAGGTCGTGGAGCACCTTCTCCGTAGGGATATGCTCTCCGCTCCAGTAGTTGGCGGACAGGGACAGCGTCTCATAGGGGCAGTTGTGGAAGTAGTAGGTCCGCAGTTCCTTGAAGTGGCTGGACTGATGGACCGCCCGGAACAGCTGGCCGCACAGCTGGGTATAGGGCCACATGGAGCCGCCGCTGTCGAACAGGAGCAGCAGCCGTACCTGATTGGTCCGGGGCCGGTCGAAGGCCAGTTTCAGATGGCCGGCGTTGTCGCAGGTCTCCCGGATGGTCTCCTCCAGCTGCAATTCGTCCTTGGGGCCCTCTGTCCGGCTGGACAGCTGCCGCAGGCGGCGGAAGGCCATCTGGAACTGGCGGGCGTCCAGGGTGGTATCCTGCCGGAAGTCCCGGAACTGCCGCTCCGCCGCCACCTGGACGGCGTTGCGGTGGCGGCTTTCGCCGCCTACCCGGACGCCGGTGGGGGAATAGCCGGAGTTGCCGAAGGGGGACGTACCGCCGGTGCCGATCCACTTGCTGCCGCCGTCGTGGCGCTCGTGCTGCTCCCGGAGCCGCTGCTCCATCATCTTCCGGATGGCCGCCAGATCCAGGCCCGCGAAGCGCCGGTCCACGTCCTCCTTGTTGTACTCTCTGGGCTTGATGGGCCGGCTGAGCCAGTCCAGCAGTTCCTTGGGCAGCTCGTCGAAGGACTGGACGTCTCTGAAGAACTCCAGAAACGCCCGGTCAAAGCGGTCGAAATCCGCCTCGGATTTCACCAGGAGCATCCGGGCCAGATAGTAGAAGCCCGTCAGGCCGGAGTCATGAAGCCCCAGGCGCATAGCCTCCAGCAGGCTCATCCACTCGTTGAGGGACACCTTCAGCCCGCAGGACCGCAGATAGTAGAAAAAATCTGTAAACACGTTACCAGCTCCTGCGGCGGCTGATGGAGGAGACCACCTTGTTCAGGTCCTCCGTCTTTTTCAGCAGCACTCCGGCAAAGGGCAGGGTCTCCCGCAGCTTCTGCGGGTCCATGCCGCCGATGGACAGGGCCTGGACCCAATCCAGCAGCTCCGAGGTACTGGGCTTCTTCTGGACGCCGTAGTTCTCCCGGATGAGATAGAAGGTCTCCATGGCCTGGGCCAGCAGCTCGTCGTCGATGCGGGGATAGTGGGCCCGGACGATGCGCTCCATCATCTCCTTGTCCGGGAACTGGATATAGTGGAAGATGCACCGGCGCAGGAAGGCGTCGGGCAGCTCCTTCTCCGCGTTGGAGGTGATGATCACCACCGGACGGTGCTTCGCCCGGACAGTCTCCTTGGTCTCCGGAATGTAGAACTCCATCCGGTCCAGCTCCCACAGCAGGTCGTTGGGGAACTCCAGATCCGCCTTATCGATCTCATCGATGAGCAGCACCACCTGCTCCTCCGACTGGAAGGCCTCGCCCAGCTTACCCAGCTTGATATATTTTCCGATGTCGTTGACGCCCTCGCCGCCGAACTGGCTGTCGTACAGCCGGGCCACGGTGTCGTAGACGTACAGGCCGTCCTGGGCCTTGGTGGTGGATTTCACGTTCCAGATGATGAGCCGCATGCCCAGCTGGTCCGCCACCGCCTGGGCCAGCATGGTCTTGCCGGTTCCCGGCTCGCCCTTCACCAGCAGGGGCTTGCCCAGGGCACGGGCCACCTCCACGCTGCGCAGCAGTTCCTCTGAGGCGATATAGGTCTCGCTTCCTGTAAATTCCTTCATAGCTGTTCCTCCGTGATGCGTCTGGTTTTCCGCGTCGGTTCCTTCCCGCCGCGGCAGCTGCTCAAACAGGCATATTGTGAATATGATACCCTGTTTGACCGGATTTGTAAATCAGGGAATGGTGAAAAACGATGCAAACAGCCCCCTGATCCCGTCTTTGGGATCAGGGGACTGTCGTTCACGGTTTACGCTTTTTCCGCTGCTGCCAGATCCAGCTTGTGATTCCGGATGGTCAGCGCCAGGTCGATGGATACCATGAGGATATCCAGGAAGTAGACCGCCAGCACATAGGTGAACTGGCCGCTGATGAACTTGCCGATCACGCCGCAGATATAGCCGATGATGACGCAGGTCTCAAAAAGCATACTCTTGCCCTTGGCGGTGCGGGAGCGCAGGGATTTGGCGATATTGAAGGGCCAGGACACGCCGAAGCAGAGCAGCATAATGGTTTCAAATACTTGTGCCATAACAGAAATTTCTCCTCTCTGAAATACATGGTCTCTCCTTGCAGGAATACGTTCCTATTTTGCAAACTTTTTTTGCAGTTGTCAAGAATTGCAAAAAATTTTTACAGACCCTCCGGACGCCGACGGTCAGGTGCGCCGGACAGCCCTGCCGCATACGATGAGCAAGGAAATCATTTTCCTCCGCCGCGGCGATGCGCGCTGCGCGGTATCCATAGACTATGATCCGTTCCATACGATACAGACCCAAAGGAGGCTATTCTGGCATGATCATTGATCTCCGGCAGGTCGCCCTGACATATCAGTCGCCGGACGGCGAGGTGGAAGCTCTGAGAGAGATCACCTTCGGCATGGAGGACGGGGAGTTCGTCAGCATCGTCGGCCCCTCCGGCTGCGGCAAATCCACTCTGCTGTCCCTCATCGCGGGGCTGGAGAAGCCGGACAGCGGCATCATTCTGGTGGACGGGGAGCTGGTGACAGCACCCTCTCCCAAGATCGGCTTCATGCCCCAGCGGGACCAACTCTTTGAGTGGCGGGATATCTGGTCCAACGTGACCCTGGGACTCCAGGTCCGGCATCAGAACACCCCGGAGCGGCAGGCCCATGTTCGGGAGCTGCTGGACCGGTACGGTCTTGCAGGTTTCGTCCAAAAGCGCCCGTCCCAGCTGTCCGGCGGCATGCGCCAGCGGTGCGCCCTCATCCGGACGCTGGCCACGGAGCCCCGCATCCTGCTGCTGGATGAACCGTTCTCCGCCCTGGACTATCAGACCCGCCTGTCCGTCTCGGCGGATATCCACCACATCATTCGTCAGGAGCACAAGACCGCCCTGCTCGTCACACACGATATTTCCGAGGCCATCAGCATGTCGGACCGGGTGGTGGTGCTGTCCCACCGCCCCGCCTCGGTGCGGGCCATCCACGATCTGGGAAGTCTCCGGTCCCTCTCCCCCATGGAGCGCCGGGATGCGGCGGACTTCCGCACATTTTTCAATCTCATCTGGAAGGAGCTGGATGTCAATGCCTGACGCGCCCGTTCTCTCCCCCCGCCGAACGGCCTACCTCCGGAGCAGGCACCGCCGGCGGACCGCTGTCCGGACGGTCCAGATCCTTCTGCTCCTGGCCTTTCTCATTCTGTGGGAGGTCGCCGCCCGGCTGGGCTGGGTGGACACCTTCATTGTCAGCAGTCCCTGCCGGGTGGCCGCCAAACTGGCCCAGCTGTACCGGGACGGGGATCTGTGGCTCCACGTGGGCACCTCCTGCTGGGAGACGGTGATAGGCTTCACCCTGGGCACGGTGCTGGGCACTCTTGCGGCGGTGGCCCTGTGGTGGAGCGATTTCGTCTCCCGGGTGCTGGACCCCTATCTGGTGGTGCTGAACGCCCTTCCCAAGACGGCCCTGGGTCCCATCTTCATCGTCTGGATGGGGGCCGGCACGGGAGCCATCATCACTATGACCCTGGCCATCTCCATCATCGTCACCATCCTCAACATGCACGTGGGCTTTCTCTCCACGGACCCCCGGAAGATCCAGCTCATGCGGACCCTGGGGGCCACCCGGCGGCAGATCTTCACCATGCTGGTGTTCCCCGCCAATTACGCCACGCTGTTCAACACCCTGAAGGTCAACGTGGGCCTCTCCTGGGTGGGCGTCATCATGGGAGAGTTTCTGGTGTCCAAAGCCGGTCTGGGCTATCTCATCGTCTACGGCTCCCAGGTGTTCGACATGGACCTGGTGATGGCCACGGTGCTGCTGCTGGCCATCGCCGCGGTGCTGATGTACCAGGCCATCCTTTGGCTGGAAAAGCTGCTGAAAAAATGTCTGGGCCTGTCCGGAGCCGAGAGCCGGTAAAGCCCGCCGTCTTGTCAACTTTTGTGCCGGAAGGCACGTTGGAGGTTATACTATGAAAAAATTTCTATCCCTTTTCTTCGCCCTGGCCCTGACGGCGGCCCTCTGCTGCGGTTGCGGCTCCGGCGGGGAAACCACCGCCACCGTCCGTCTCAACGAAGTGACCCACTCCGTGTTCTACGCTCCACAGTACGTGGCCATGAAGGAGGGCTTCTTCGCCGACGAGGGGTTGGAGATCGAACTGACCAACGGAGGCGGCGCCGACAAGGTCATGACCGCCGTCCTCACCGGCCAGTCGGACATCGGCCTGGCGGGACCGGAGGCCTGCATCTACGTACACAATCAGGGCAAAGAGAACGCCCCCAAGATCTTCGCCCAGCTGACCAAGCGGGACGGCTCCTTCCTGGTGGGCCGCACCGGCGGCGAGTTCAGCTGGTCCGACCTGAAGGGCAAGACCGTCATCGGCGGCCGGAAGGGCGGCGTGCCGGAGATGACGCTGGAATACGTCATGCGGCAGAACGGCGTCATCCCCAACGAGGACGCCGTGGTGGACACCTCCGTCCAGTTCAACATGATGGCCGGGGCTTTCACCGGCGGCAGCGGGGACTACGTGGCCCTGTTTGAACCCACCGCCACGGAGGTGGAGCAGGCCGGCAAGGGCTATATCCTCTGTTCCATCGGCCAGGAGAGCGGCGAGATCCCCTACACCGCCTACTTCGCCGCCCAGGACTACATGGCCGCCAACCCCGGCGTCATCCAGGGCTTCACCAACGCCGTCGCCAGGGGACAGAAATGGGTACAGGAGCACTCCGCCCAGGAGATCGCCGAGGCCATCGCCGACCAGTTCCCCGGCACGGAGGTGGATACCCTGACCGCGGTGGTCCAGCGTTACAAGGACATCGACGCCTGGAACGACACACCGGTGATGAAGCAGGAGTCCCTGGAGCGGCTGGAGACGGTGATGGAATCCGCCGGTGAGCTGGACCGCAGTGAATGGGCGGACTTCGGCCAGCTGGTGGATAACTCCTACGCCGAGTCGGTCCAGGCCGACTGACCGCCGCGTCCGCCAGCCCGGGAAACTCGTTTCCATATATCGATGCAGCCGTCCGGCGGGGTACGCCCCGCCGGACGGTTCTGTTTTCCTCCATACGCGGCCCTTTTCTTTTTCCGGCCATCATGGTATGATGGGCATAATCGGGCAGCGCCCAGACGGACAAAGGAGCGATCCCCATGGAACAGGAGCACAAGAGACGGCCCCGGTACAAGGGCACCCATCCCCGGAACTACAGTGAGAAATACAAGGAGCTTCATCCGGAGCGGTATCAGTTGGAGGTGGAGAAGATCATCCGCAGCGGCCACACCCCAGCCGGGACCCACATTCCTATTATGGTGGACGAGATCCTGGACTTCCTTCAGATTCGTCCCGGACAGACGGGGCTGGATGCCACGCTGGGCTACGGCGGTCACAGCCGCCGTATGCTGGAGCAGCTTCAGGGGCAGGGGCATCTCTACGCCCTGGACGTGGACCCCATCGAGATTGAAAAGACGAAGGCCCGTCTGGCGGGCCTGGGCTACGGGCCGGACATCCTCACCGTCCGGCGCATGAACTTCGCGGACGTGGACCAGGCGGCCCCCGGCGAGAAATTCGACTTCGTGCTGGCGGACCTGGGCGTGTCCTCCATGCAGATCGACAATCCGGAGCGGGGCTTCACCTTCAAATACGACGGCCCTCTGGACCTGCGGCTGGATCCCACCTCCGGCGTCCCCGCCGCCCAGCGGCTTCGGGAGCTGGACGAGGAGGAGCTGACGGCCCTGCTGGTGGAAAACTCCGACGAGCCCTACGCCGCCAGAATCGCCAAGGCCGTCATGACCGTCTACCGGAAGGGTTGCCGCATCGATACCACCAAAGAGCTGGCCGCGGTCATCGAGTCGGCGCTGTCCTTCCTCCCCGCCGGGGAGCGGAAGGAGGCCGTGAAAAAATCCTGCCAGCGGGTGTTTCAGGCCCTGCGCATCGACGTGAACAGCGAGTTCGAGGTGCTGTACGCCTTTCTGGACAAGCTGCCCGACATCCTGAAGGACGGGGGCCGGGCGGCCATCCTGACCTTCCACTCCGGCGAGGACCGGCTGGTGAAGAAGGCCTTCCAGCAGTTTTACCGGCAGGGCGTCTACAGCGACGTGACCCAGGACGTGATCCGCCCCTCGGCGGAGGAGTGCTTCCGGAATCCCCGGGCCCGGTCCACCAAGCTGCGCTGGGCCATCCGGGCGGACCGGGAAAAGGAGGAAACCACATGATCTCCGATGAAACCATTCAGCGGGTATTGCGGTTCCGGGATGACCGGAACTGGCGGCAGTTCCACACCCCCAAGGACCTGGCCGTCTCCCTGAGCCTGGAGGCGGCGGAGCTGCTGGAGATCTTTCAGTGGAGCGGCGGCGACCTGGAGTGCGCCGGAAAGCGGGACCATCTGAAGGAGGAGCTGGCGGACGTGCTGAGCTACTGCATCTCCCTGGCGGACGTCTGCGGGCTGGACCTGGACCAGATCCTCAACGAGAAGATCACGAAGAACGAGGCCAAGTACCCGGTGGAGAAAGCCTATGGCCGGGCGGACAAATACACGGAGCTGTGATATGAAAGCCATCGAACAGACCATCCGAGCACGGCTGTTTGCCCTTCAGGACGAAACCTATCAGGTCTTTCAGGCCAAGCTGATCCCCAATGTCCCGCCGGAGACCGTCATCGGCGTCCGGACGCCGGACCTGCGGAAGCTGGCGAAGGAACTGTCCAAAGACCCCGCCGCGGCGGAATTCCTCACCTGCCTCCCCCACGCCTATCTGGAGGAGAACAATCTCCACGGCTTCCTCATCGAAGCCATGAAGGACTACGGCGAGGTGATCCGGGCGCTGGAGGAGTTTCTCCCCTATGTGGACAACTGGGCCACCTGCGACCTCATGTCTCCCAAGGTCTTCAAAAAGCATCTGCCGGAACTGTATGAGCAGATCCCCATGTGGCTCCGGTCTGAACATCCCTACACGGTGCGGTTCGGTCTGGAGATGCTGATGCGCTGGTATCTGGACGGCGATTTCCGCCCGGAGGTACTGGAGCTGGCCGCCGGCGTCCGGTCGGAGGAGTACTACGTCAATATGATGACCGCCTGGTTCTTCGCCACAGCCCTGGCCAAGCAGTACGACGCCGCCCTCCCCTATCTCACCGGCCGCCGTCTGGACGTCTGGACCCACAACAAGGCCATCCAGAAGGCCGTCGAGAGCTACCGCGTCACCCCGGAGCAGAAGGCGTTCCTGCGGACGCTGAAAATCAAATGATTTTTCCCTGACTGCTCAGATTTCTGAGCATCTCCTGTGATAGGATGGGTACAACAGAGAACCCAAACTCATATGACAGGAGGATTTCAGCATGAAGGGTTATTTCACGGCTCAGGGCTTCTACGGACTGGTAAACGGGCAGTACGTCCTGTTCTCTTGCGACAGCGACTACTTCGAGATGATGGAGTCCGCCTCTGAAGAATAACGAAAAACGCGCCCCTTTCGCATCAGCGAAAGGGGCGCTGCGCTTTTCGGAGCTCAGTTCATCTGCTTCCGGCGGGACAGGTTCATGGTGCCGTCCTGCATGTTGTTCAGCTCGTCCAGGCTCTTGCCGGTGCCCAGGGCCACGCAGGAGATGGCGTCGTCGGCGATGACGGTGTGGATGCCGGTGCGGGCGGAGACCAGCTTGTCGAAGCCGTCCACCAGACTGCCGCCGCCGGTCATGACGATGCCGTTGGTGGAGATATCCGCCACCAGTTCCGGGGGCGTGCGCTCCAGCACGGAGTGGATGGCCTCCACGATGCGCTCCACCGGCTCCTCGAAGGCGTCCATCATCTCCGTGGAGCTGACGGTGACCACCTTGGGCAGGCCGGTCAGCAGGCAGCGGCCCTTGACGTCCAGCGTGGCCTCCTCCTCCTTCGGGAAGACGCAGCCGATCTTGATCTTCATATCCTCGGCGGTGCGCTCGCCGATGAGCAGGTTGTGCTTCCGGCGCATATACTTCACGATGGACTCGTTGAGCTGGTCGCCTGCGATCTTGATGGAGGCGGACTCCACCACGCCGCTGAGGGAGATGACGGCGATGTCCGCCGTGCCGCCGCCGATATCCACCACCATGTGGCCGTCGGGCTTGGTGATGTCGATGCCCGCGCCGATGGCGGCCGCCACCGGCTCCTCGATGAGGTAGACCTTCCGGGCGCCGGCCTGGATGCCCGCGTCGATGACGGCGCGCTCCTCAACCTCCGTGATACCGGAGGGGACGCAGATGATGACCCGGGGCTTGAAGAACTGGAAGCCCGCCACCTTGTGGATGAACTCCTTCAGCATCCGCTCCGTCATGTCGTAGTCGGAGATGACGCCCTCCCGCAGGGGGCGGATGGCGATGATGTTGCCGGGGGTACGGCCCAGCATGGCCTGCGCCTCGGAGCCCACCTTCAGCAGCTTGCCCGTGTTCTTATCCATTGCCACCACGGACGGTTCGTTCAGCACGATGCCCTTGCCCTTTACATACACGAGGACCGATGCGGTCCCCAGATCAATACCGATATCCTTTGCCATGGACATTTCTCCACCTCATTGAACTTTCTGTCATTATTATAATCAAATCACTTCAAAAGAATCCCCACGGACCCTTTCAGCTTTGTTGACCATAGGAGCGGTTTCCCGCGTACAATCATACAAGGTACATTATAATGACAGTTTTCGCCGAATGCAACAACATTTTTTCATTCTTTTCCGCAAAAAACGGCGGGCGCTTCCTCTGGTTTTCTATCGCTTTTCACCGCGCCGCCATGCCGGGTCCGGGCCGCGGCGGCACAGACCACGCTCTCTGCGCCGGCCTCCCGCAGGACTTTTGCGCACTCGGACAGGGTGGAGCCGGTGGTGACGATGTCGTCGATCAGCAGCACCCGCCGGCCCCGGACAGCGGCGCTGTCCGCCCGGTAGACGCCGTGGACATTGCTCCGACGGGCGTCCGCGTTCTCCAGGCCGGACTGCGCCCGATTGTGGACCGTCTTCCGCAGTAGCCGGACGGGACGGATGCCCCAGCTGCGGCAGGCGGCCTCCGCCAGCAGCTGCGTCTGGTCATAGCCCCGCTTCCGCAGGCGCCTCCGGCTCACCGGCACCCAGGTCACCAGATCGAACTCTCCGTCAAAATGCTCCGCCGCGCAGTCGGCAACGAGGCCGCCCAGCTCCCCGGCGGCGCCGGTGACGCCGCCGAATTTCAGCCGCAGAAAGCAGTCCCGCACCAGATCCTCGTACCACAGCGGCGCGGCGCACCGGGAGCCGTCAGGCAGGATTTGCTCCTGCTCCGGCCCTTCGGTTCTGGACAGACCATTCCAGCAGGCCGGACAGATGCCGGACGCATCCTGAATTTTGCCGCAGACGGGGCACTTGGGCGGGAACAGCAGGTCCAGCAGCCAGTCCTTCAGGCCCATGGCGTCACTTCTTCTTTCTGGGGTAGGGCCTCTGCTCATCCGTCAGCCCCACCAGATAGTCCACGCTGACACCGTAGAATTCCGCCAGCCGGACCGCCAGACGCAGGGGAAGCTCCCGCTCGCCCCGCTCATATTTGGAGTACAGAGACTGGTCACAGAGCAGATACGCCGCCACCGCCGCCTGTTTCAGGTCCTTGTCCTCGCGTAGATCACGAATCCTCAAATCCATTTGAATCACCGAGATGATTCTATTGATAGGACATATTGTACTGCTCTATTTTGGACTATTTGTCCTAAATCATTCTGAGCATCTGCGCTTGTCCACTGATTTTATCTGTCTGCGCCGTTTCCTCCTCTTGCGTCCCGGACGGAATCATGGTACACTTTTTGCGTGAATGAGGTGAGTGAAATGTACAAATACATCCTGTTTGATCTGGACGGCACCCTGACGGACTCCAAGGAGGGCATCGTCAACTGCGTTCGCTACGCCCTGGAGAAAATGGGCCGTCCCATTCCCGACGGAGAGACCCTGCTGCGGTTCATCGGTCCTCCCCTGGCGGACTCCTTCCAGGACTTCTGCGGCATGTCCCGAGAAGACGCCGTTCAGGCCGTGGAGCTGTACCGGGAGCGGTACATCCCCATCGGCAAATTCGAGAACGCCCCCGCGCCGGGGATGGCGGCGCTGTGCGCCCGGCTGAAGGAGAAGGGCTATGTGCTGGCCCTGGCGTCCTCCAAACCGGAATCCATGTGCATTCCCATCTGCGAAAAATTCGGCTTCGCCCCCTATCTGACGGTGATGGCCGGCAGCCCTCCGGGAGACGACTGGAAAAAAGAGGACGTCATCCGGGACGCCTGCCGCCGGCTGGGCCTGACGGATGCCGACAAGCCCTCCATCCTCATGGTGGGCGACCGGAAGTTCGACGTGCTGGGCGCTCGAGCCTGCGGCATCGACTGCGCAGGTGTGGAGTTCTTCGGCTATGCCCTCCCCGGTGAGCTGGCGGGGGCCGGCGCCGCAGCGGTGGCGCAGACCGCCGAGGAGCTGGAGCAGTTCATCCTGACCCATTAAGCGGAAACCATAATAGAAAGACGCCATTCGGAGAACGGTTCAATGCCCTTCCGGATGGCGTTTTTGTGTCGTTTTCCCGATGTCAGTTTCCGGGCGCCGTCCAGGTCATGCCGATGTGGGGGATGCCGTCCTCCAGGAACTCCTCCGACGTCTGGACGAAGCCCAGCTTTTCATACAGCCCCCGGGCGTATGTCTGGGCCTCGATCTTGATGGTCGTTGCCCCGAATTTCTCTCCGGCGACCTTGATCCCGGCGGCGACGATCTTCGCGCCCAGGCCGCACCGACGCTTCACCGCGATGACCCGCCCGATGGCCGCGGTGTCGAAGACCGCCTTGGGCGGCAGGACCCGCAGATAGGCCTGAATGCCCTCCGCGTCCTTCAGATAAACATGGTACGCCAGCCGGTCCGCGTCGTCGATCTCCTGATAGGGGCACTGCTGTTCCACCACGAAGACCGATACCCGCAGCCTGTAGATCTCAAACAGTTCCTCCCGGCTCAGCTCTGAAAAATGCCTGACGATCAATTCCATGCTTTGACCTCCAAAATGTATTCAGCGGGACGATTCCCGTGTCCCTGCGCCGCCGATGCGTGTCTCCGCGGCCCGCATGGTGCGGCGGAGGAAGATGCTGCTGAGGATCAGGGACACCACCTCCGCGATGGGGAAGGACAGCCACACCAACTCCAGCCGTCCGGTCTGGGCCAGCAGCCACGCAGCCGGCAGCAGCACCGCCAGCTGGCGGCACACGGAGGCGGTGAGGCTGTACAGGGGATTGCCGATGGCTTGACACACGGAGCCGGCGATGATGTCGAAGCCCGCCAGCAGGAAATGAATGCTGATGACCCGCAGGGCCACCACGCCGATGGGCAGCATCTCGTCCGAGGCGCTGAACATCCGCAGCAGGATATCCGGGCACAGCTGGAACAGGGCGAAGCCCAGCGTCATGATGGCCACGGCGGTGAAGATGGTCAGCTTGACCGTCCGCTTCACCCGGTCCAGCCGGGCAGCGCCGTAGTTGTAGGCGATGATGGGCACCATGCCGTTGTTCAGGCCGAACACCGGCATGAAGATGAAGCTCTGGAGCTTGAAGTAGGCGCCGAAAGCGGCGGTGGCGGCATCGGTGAAGGAGATGAGGATCTTGTTCATACCGAAGACCATGATGGAGCTGATGGACTGCATGACGATGGACGGAATGCCCACCTGGTAGATCTCCCCGGCCACCCGGCGGTCCCAGCGGATGCTCCGGAGGCGGATGTGGATATCGGGGTTGCATTTGAGGTTCAGCACGACGGCTGCGATGGCCGCGATGATCTGACCGGTCACTGTGGCGATGGCGGCGCCGGCCACCTCCAGACGTGGGGCGCCCAGCAGGCCGAAGATCAGGATAGGGTCCAGGATGATGTTGATGACGGCGCCCAGGATCTGGGTGCACATGGCGTGGGCGGTGCGGCCGGTGGATTGGAGCAGCCGCTCAAAGCAGAACTGGCTGAACAGGCCGATGGAGCAGCCCAGGCAGATGCGGGCATAGACGGCACCGTAGTCCACAATGGCGGCGATGTCCGTCTGGGCCAGGAAGAAGAGCCGGGAGAGGGTCAGACCCGCCGCGGCAAACACCGCGAAGCTGCACAAGGCCAGGAAGATGCCGGTATTGGCGGCCTTGTCGGCCATCTCCTGCCGCTTCTCTCCCAGGGAGCGGGACAGCAGGGCGTTCATGCCCACGCCGGTGCCGCCGGCCACGGCGATCATCAGATTCTGGAGGGGGAATGCCAGGGATACGGCGTTGAAGGCGTCCTGACTGAGTTGGGCCACGAAGATGCTGTCCACCACGTTGTACAGTGCCTGGACCAGCATGGAGATCATCATGGGCACAGCCATGGCGGCCAGCAGCTTTCCCACTGGCATGACGCCCATTTTGTTTTCCCGGGGCGCTCCTCCGGAGGCCGGGGTCGAGTGTTCTGACATGATTTTTGGTTTCCTTTCTCGTTCCGTCAGCGGGAGACGGGAGCAGATCCGCCGTCCCCGCCTGTTTTTAGCGGTATTTTTTCATGGTATATCCTATCCCGCCATGTCAGGATTGTCAATTGCGGGTTTTGGTTTGTAATTTCTTTTCAGACGGACGGCAGGGCGGAAATGGAACGCACTGGCCCGCAGTCCTTCAAAACGGCGCGTGAGAGGTGTTCTCTCACGCGCCGTCTCCCATGTTCCCATGCAGTTTTGGGACGCTCTCAGGTCAGCAGCTCCCAGATCATCTTGGCAAACAGCAGGCCCAGCACCACGAAGATCATGCCCCGGACCTTCTGGCTGCCGCCGCGGATGGCGAACCGGGTGCCGCAGATGCTCCCCAGAATGGAGCAGACCACAGCCGGCAGCACCAGCGTCCACATCACCTTTCCGCCGATGATCCACACCACGGCGGAGGCAATGTTGGAGGCCAGATTGGCCACCTTGGCGCAGCCGGAGGCCATCAACAGGTCCATACCCAGCACCAGGGTGAAGGCCATGATCATAAACGTTCCGGTGCCCGGGCCGATCATTCCGTCGTACATGCCGGTGACCACGCCGATGACCACACTGAGCAGATGGATCTGCCGGACTGTCCAGTCCTTTTCGGCGGTCTCCCTGCCGAAGTCCTTCTTCACCACCAGGATCACCGCCACCACCGGCAGAGCCACCAGCACGCAGGTCTGGAGCATCCGCTCCGAGAACCACAGGGCCAGCCGTGCGCCCACGGCCGCGCCGGCCAGCGCGCCGCCCGCGGCCCAGACCGCCGCCCGCAGGTCCACCTTTCCGCTGCGGAAATACCGCCACGCGGCCACGGCGGTGCCGGTGCTGTTGACCACTTTGTTGGTGCCCGACGCCAGATGTACCGGGATGCCCACGAACAGATACGCCGGCAGGGAGATCAGTCCTCCGCCGCCTGCCACGGAGTCCACGAATCCCGCCAGGAAGATCAGCGGACACACCACCAGGCACATCCTCAAAAGCTCGTTCATCTTGATATCCCCCTCTTTTTCTCTCCGGCGGTCCTCACTCCGCCGCCTGCCGCATCAGGGCGATCTCCGCCTGATAGCCCGGAAGCTCGTTGGGCGTCTCCAGACAGAAGGGCAGGTCCCGCAGAGCGGGATGCCGCACCACCCGGGTCAGCGCCTCCAGGCCGATGCAGCCCTGGCCGATCTTCTCATGGCGGTCCTTCCGGCTGCCAGTGGGATTTTTGCTGTCGTTCAGATGGATGGCCTTCAGCCGGTCCAGGCCGATGATCCGGTCGAACTCCGTCAGCACTCCGTCCAGATCGTGGATGATGTCGTACCCGGCATCGGAGACATGGCAGGTGTCCAGGCACACGCCCATCTTCTCACCCAGGGTCACTCCGTCCAGAATGGCCCGGAGTTCCTCAAACCGGCCGCCCACCTCGCTGCCCTTCCCGGCCATGGTCTCCAACAGGACGGTGGTGGACTGCTCCGGCATCAGCAGCCCGTTGAGCATTTCGGTGATGAGCCGGATGCCGGTGTCCATTCCCTGGCCCACATGGCTGCCGGGATGGAAGTTGTAGTACTGTCCCGGCAGGGACTCCATCCGCCGCAGATCATCGGCCATGGTCTGCCGGGCGAAGTCCCGGGTATTCTCCGCAGCGGAGCAGGGGTTCAGGGTATAGGGCGCGTGGGCCACGACTTTTGCGAAGTGATGCTCCGCCATCAGGGCCCGCAGCGCCTCCGCGTCGGCGGGGTCGATATCCTTGGCCCGGCTGCCCCTGGGGTTCCGGGTGAAAAACTGAAAGGTGTCCGCCCCCAGCTCCAGTGCCGTCCGGCCCATGGCCAGAAAGCCTCCGGAGGAGGACAGATGGCATCCGATATGCAGCATAGGTTCCCTCCATTCCGCCGCTTTCGGGCCAGTTGGCCCCTTCGACGGCGTTCGTACCGCCCAGTGTATCACACCCCTGTCCGCTTGGCAATGCCCTGTTTTGCGGGAAAATCCTGTTTTCGGGCATAAACAGGCCGGACATGCGGCGCATGTCCGGCCCTCCCGTTCAATATCCGCTGATGTCCAGACTCTCGTCGTCCGTGCCCTTCTCGATGGCTCGGATGACGGCGCAGTACTTCAGGTCCGGCCCCACCTCAATGAGGACCCGGTCTCCCACCCGGTGTCCCATCAGGGCCTTCCCCACCGGGGACTCCTTGCTGATCAGGTTCTTCATCACGTCCTGCCGCAGGGTGGTGACGATCTGAATGGTCATCTCCCGGCCCAGCTTTTCGTTGAGGAACGTCACCTTGTCGAACAGCCCCACCATGTCTCCCGCGGCGTCCGCCTCCACCTCAATGACCTTAGCGGTGCGGATCATCCGCTCCAGATAGCGGATGCGGCTCTCGTTGCGGTTCTTGGCCTGCTTGGCACATTTGTACTCGTAGTTCTCGCTGAGATCGCCAAAGGCCCGGGCGGTCTGCACCTCCTCAATGAGCTGGGGGCGCAGCTCCCGGACGCGGTAGTCGATCTCCTCCTGCATCTTCCGGATGTCGACTTCAGTCAGTTCGTCGTACATGGCTCAGAAATCCAGTCCCCCGCCCAGAACGCCGCTGTTGGTCAACTCGTCCATCAGGCTGCCCTCGAACTCCACGTTGAAGGGCACGATCATATACGTATTGGACGCAATGCGGGACACGGAGGCATCCAGGCCATAGGCCACGCCGGAGAGCACATCCAGGATGCGGCGGATCAGATCCCGCTCCAGTGTCTCCAGATTCAGGATGATGGTCATGCCCTCCTTCAGCTCGTCGGCCACCGCGGGCAGATCCTCCAGACGCCGGGGCTGTGCGATCATCACCTTCAGGCGGGTGGTGGTGCGGATGCTGACCTCCCGGCCGCTGCGGGGACGCTCCTCCGTCCGCTCCGCCAGCGCCCAAGCCGAGGTCATGTCCTCGTCGTCCTCATCCAGATCCGGATGGGCCCACTGTCTCAGATTCTCCATCAAGCTCATAGTTCTCCACTCCTAAAATATGGTTCATGGTCTGGTTTCCATAAAACCGTTATCTTCTTCTCCAGTATATCACACTTCCGCTGTTCGTAAAGGATAAAATTGCCGAAAACCTGAAATCTTTTCAGATACGCTCCCCGTCGGCAGATCCCCTCAGATCCCTTCCGCGGCCTCCAGCGCTTTTTCCCAGTTCTCCTGCCGGAAGCCCACCAGCACGAAGCCGTCGCCCACCAGGATGGGCCGCTTTACCAGCATCCCGTCGGTGGCCAGCAGGGCGGCCATCTCCGCCTCGTTCATGGACGGCACTTTCTCCGACAGACCCATTCCCCGGTACAGCTGGCCGCTGGTGTTGAAGAACTTCTTCATGGGCAGACCGCTCCGGGCCTGCCAGTCCAGCAGCTCCGCCTCGGTGGGGCGTTCCTCCTTGATATCCCGCACCGTGAATGCGGTGCCGCGGCTCTCCAGAAATTTCCGGGCCTTCTGGCAGGTGGTGCATTTGGGATAGCAGACAAACAGCAGCATGGCAGGCTCTCCTTCTCCGGCTTCCACCGGGCCTTTTTCAGGCAGAATGTTTACGGCGGCAGGGATCTCCGCCGCCAGTCTTTTATTCATCTTATCATACACGTTTCCCATCCGCAACCGTGTCCGGACCTGTGACACAGAAATTTTCCGTTTCTTTTTCCACCGAAAAGGCGTATACTAACTGCAATATCATCAAGTTCTCACAGGAGGCAACTATGAAAACCGGAATCGTCCTGGAGGGCGGCGCTCTCCGTACCATCTTCTCCGCCGGCGTCTGCGACGCGTTTCTGGATGCCGGCCTGATGCCGGACTACCTGATCGGCGTCTCCGCCGGTGCCGCCTACGGCGTCAGCTATCTCTCCCGCCAGAAGTGGCGGAACCTGAACATCGTCTGCCACTACGCCAACGACCGGCGGTATATGGGCATCGGCAACCTGCTGAACCCCAGGAACCGCTCCTATTTCGGCCTGACCTTCTCCTACGAGACCATTCCCAATGAGCTGATCCCCTTTGACTACGAGACCTTCGCTGCCTATCCCGGCACCGTGGAGGCGGTGGTGACCAATTTGAACACCGGCCGGGCGGACTATCTGCCGGTGCCCCGGCGGGACGACCACTTCACCGTCCTCCAGGCCACCTGCGCCATGCCGCTGCTGTTCCCCATCTTCCGCATCGGCGGCCAGCCCTATCTGGACGGCGGCTGTTCCGACGCCATCCCCTACCAGCGGGCTTTTGACTGCGGCTGCGACCGGGTGGTGGTGGTCCTGACCCGGGAGCGCTCCTTCCTCCGCAAGCCGGAAAAGGCGGAGGGTGCCATCGACCGTAAGTACCGGAAATATCCCAACTTTCTGGACACCATGCGCCGCCGGTCGGACGCCTACAACCAGTGCCGGGAGCGGCTGTTCCAGCTGGAGCGGGACGGCCGGGTCATCGTCATCGCGCCGGAGTCTACCGCCGGTTTCTCCCGGACGGAGCGGGATCTCACCAAGATCCGCTCCCTGTGGCAGGACGGCTATTTTGCCGGCCGTCGGGCCGCTCCGGCGGTCCGGGAGTTCTGGACGGACGGAACGTCCCTGTGAAAACCATCGGACCGGCGGCTCTCCGCTCCGTGGAGGGCTTCCGGTCCTTGTCCGGACACGGGAGCCCCGCCGCCGTCCTGCCGCTTCCCTGAAAATTTTACATAGATTTTACATGATTCGCAGTGGCGGTGTCTTTTCGCGGATGGATTTTACATATATAATGGTAGAGACTGCGCTGTGTAAACAACGCATTGTCCCTGTGTAAAATCAAAATCAATCGGCTGAAGGAGTTCTTATGGATATCTTTTCTGTCCTTACCCTCTGCGGCGGCCTGGCCTTTTTCCTCTATGGTATGCACACCATGTCCAAAAGTCTGGAAAAAATGGCCGGCGGCAAGCTGGAGCGTCTGCTGAAGCAGATGACCTCCAATCCCTTCAAGAGCCTGCTTCTGGGTGCCGGCATCACCATTGCCATTCAGTCCTCCTCCGCGGTGACAGTGATGCTGGTGGGCCTGGTAAACTCCGGCGTCATGGAGCTGGGCCAGACCATCGGCGTCATCATGGGTTCCAACATCGGCACCACCCTGACGGCGTGGATCCTGTCCCTCACCGGCCTGGAGAGCGAGAACGTCTGGATCAATCTGCTGAAGCCGGAGAACTTCTCCCCCGCCATCGCCCTCATCGGCGTCATCCTCATCATGGGCGGAAAGAAGCAGAAGCAGCGGGACGTGGGCCGCATCATGGTGGGCTTCTCCATTCTGATGTACGGCATGGAGCTGATGAAGAACGCCGTGGCGCCTCTGGCGGATATGCCGGAATTCAGCAGTATCCTCACCGCCTTTGAGAATCCCCTGGTGGGCGTTCTGGTGGGTGCCGTGTTCACCGGCGTCATCCAGTCCTCCGCCGCCTCGGTGGGCATTCTCCAGGCTCTGGCCCTCACCGGCAGTATCTCCTATGGCATGGCTATCCCCATCATCATGGGCCAGAACATCGGCACCTGCGTCACCGCCCTCATCAGCTCCATTGGCGTCAATCGGAACGCCAAGCAGGTAGCAGTGGTCCATATCTCCTTCAACGTCATCGGCACCGCCATCTGCCTGATCCTGTTCTACGGCGCCCACGCCATCCTGCAGTTCACCTTTATCGACAATCCCATCAACGCGGTGGGCATCGCCTTCTGCCACACCGTCTTCAACGTCTTCACCACCATCATCCTCCTCCCCTTCTCGCGCCAGCTGGAAAAACTGGCGCGAACCTTGGTCAAGAGTGAGGACAAGTCCCAGGACTTCGCCTTCCTGGATCCCCTGCTGCTCCGGACCCCCAGCGTCGCCATCAGCGAGTGCGTCTCCAAGACCAATCAGATGGCCGAGGTGGCTCACCAAAACCTGCTGCTGTCCATTGAGCAGTTCCGCGAGTACTCCTCCTCCCGGGAGGCCGCCATCAACGACAACGAGGACAAGCTGGACACCTACGAGGACCGTCTGGGGAACTATCTGGTGGAGATCTCCCGCCATAACATCTCCATGGCCGACGGCCGGGACGCCGCCCGTCTCCTCCACGCCATCAACGACTTCGAACGCATCGGCGACCACGCCCTGAATCTTCAGGAGACGGCCCAGGAGCTCCACGACAAGGGCCTGGCCTTCTCCGACGACGCCCGGGCGGAGTTGAACGTGCTGGTGTCCGCCCTGACGGATATCCTGGACCAGGCGTTCTCCTGCTTCACTCAGAACGACGCCCAGGCTGCCGCCCATGTGGAGCCTCTGGAGGAGACCATCGACCGCCTCATCGAGGAGATCCGCCTGCGGCACATCGAGCGCCTGCAGAGCGGCCGCTGCACCATTCAGCTGGGTTTCATCCTCAACGACTTCCTGACCAACTGCGAACGTGTCTCCGACCACTGCTCCAACATTGCCCTCTGTGTCATCGAATCCAAGGGCAGCAACATCAGCGCCCACGCATATGTCAACGAGATCAAGGCCGAGAGCACAGGATTCTCCCAGGACCTCCGCGCGGACCTGAACCGCTACACCCTTCCCAACCCCTGATCCGTCTGCAAAAGAGCCGGCCCAATGGGCCGGCTCTTTCATTTATGCATTCTTTCTTGCATTTTTTACTGGTGATTTTGTATGGTCTTTTGCTTTGTTCTTGCATTAATATTTGTTATTTCCACAAAAGCCTAAATATTGGCTGGTTTTTAGCAAATATTTATTCACTTTTTAGTGGATAAAGTATTGACATTGAAAATTGAACGTGTTAAGGTATCAACCATCCACTTGGGGGGAGCTGCAAAACGGCGCAGCGCCCGGCGCGTTCCCCCGGCGGACAGACCAAATAAAAAGGATGATTGGTTATGATGAAGAAGATTTTGACAATGGCTCTGGCTCTGTCCATGGCCCTGACCATGGCCGCCTGCGGCAGCAGCAACAGCGGCGCCGCCTCCACTCCCGCGGCCGGTTCCTCCGCCGCCTCCGCGTCCGCTGCCGGCAGCTCCGCCGCCGCTGAGCCGGAAGACGCCTTTACTACCGTGGAATCCGGCAAGCTGCACATGGCCACCAACGCCGCGTTCCCTCCCTATGAGATGACCGACGACAACGGCGGCTTCGAGGGCATCGACGTGGAGATTGCCGCCGCCATCGCCGACAAGCTGGGCCTGGAGCTGGTGGTGGATGACATG
Organism: Dysosmobacter sp.; assembly: GCA_022778785.1. Lineage (GTDB taxonomy): Bacteria > Bacillota > Clostridia > Oscillospirales > Oscillospiraceae > Oscillibacter. The sequence continues at coordinate 29,052 of JALFSO010000106.1, forward strand.
GACTTCAGTTCCGTCATCAACGCCGTTCAGGGCGGCAAGGCCGACATCGCCATGGCCGGTCTGACGGTCAACGAGGAGCGCAAGCAGAACGTGGACTTCACCGCCTCCTACGCCACCGGCGTCCAGGTGGTCATCGTCCCCGAGGACTCCGACATCACCACCGTGGATGACCTGTCCAACGACAAGATGATCGGCACCCAGGAGGCCACCACCGGCTACATCTACTGCTCCGACACCCCGGAGAACGGCGGCTACGGTGAGGACCACGTTGTGGCCTACACCAACGGCGCCACCGCCATCCAGGCGCTGCTGGGCGGTAAGGTGGACGCCGTGGTCATCGACAACGAGCCTGCCAAGGCCTTCGTGGCAGCCAATCCCACGCTGAAGATCCTGGACACCGAGTATGTCACCGAGGAGTACGCCATCGGCATTTCCAAGGAGAACAACGCCCTGCTGGACGCCGTCAATGGCGCGCTGGAGGAGCTGATTGCCGACGGCACCGTGCAGTCCATCGTTGACAAGTACATCACCGCGGACTGAACTGCACAGCACGTAAAGGGGGCGGCAAAGCCGTCCCCTTTTCCATAGGAATCCACAGGAAGGAGAAACACGCATGGGATTCTGGGAATCTGTCATGGCGCAGTACGCGGAGCTGAACGCCGCCAAAGCGTCCATCCCTTTCCACATCAGTATGCTTCACGACTTCTATCAGAGCTTCATTGAGGGCGATCGCTGGCTCCAGTACCTGAAGGGTCTGGGCGTCTCCATTGAGGTCACCATCGGTGCCCTGATCCTGGGCATCATTCTGGGCGTTCTGGTGGCCGTGGTCCGGACGCTCCACGACCAGCAGCGCCCCGGTCAGTCCAGCCATCTGCTGAGCCTGCTGAACGCCCTCTGCAAATTCTACACCACCGTCATCCGCGGCACCCCCATGATGGTCCAGCTGCTGATCATGGGCTTCGTCATCTTTTCCGCCAGCCGGAATCTGGTGGGCGTGGCCGTGCTGACCATGGGCATCAACTCCGGCGCCTACGTGTCGGAGATCATCCGGGGCGGCATCATGTCCATCGACCCCGGCCAGATGGAGGCCGGCCGCTCCCTGGGCATGGGCTACGTCCCGGTGATGCGCCACGTGGTGATCCCCCAGGCCATCAAGAACATCCTGCCCGCCTTGGGCAATGAGTTCATCACCCTGTTCAAGGACACCTCCCTGGTGACGGTCATCGGCCTGCGGGACCTGACCAAGGCGGCCATCCAGATCCAGGCCAAGACCTATCAGGCCCTGATGCCCTTCATGGGCATCGCCGTCATGTACCTGCTGGTGGTCATGTTCCTGACCTGGCTGCTGGGCATTCTGGAAAGGAGGCTGCGTCAAAGTGATCGACGTTAAGAACCTGTCCAAGTCCTTCGGGGATCATCTGGTGCTGGACAATATCTCCGAGCACATCTACCCCGGCGAAAAGGTGGTCATCATCGGCCCCTCCGGCTCCGGCAAGTCCACGTTCCTGCGGTGCCTGAATCTGCTGGAGGCCCCCACCTCCGGTACCATCACCTTTGAGGGCACGGCCATCACCGATCCCAAGGTAAAGATCGACGCCATCCGCCAGCAGATGGGCATGGTGTTCCAGCACTTCAACCTGTTCCCCAACATGACCATTCAGAAGAACATCACCCTGGCTCCCGTCCAGACCGGCCTGATGAAGCAGGAGGAGGCGGACGAGACTGCCATTCAGCTGCTGAAGCGGGTGGGCCTGGAGGAGAAGGCGGATTCCTATCCCGCCCAGCTCTCCGGCGGACAGAAGCAGCGCATCGCCATCGTCCGGGCGCTGGCCATGCGGCCCAAGGTGATGCTGTTCGACGAGCCCACCTCCGCCCTGGACCCGGAGATGGTGGGCGAGGTGCTGGAGGTCATGGAGCAGCTGGCCGACGAGGGCATGACCATGGTGGTGGTCACCCATGAGATGGGCTTCGCCCGGGAGGTGGGCAGCCGTGTGCTGTTCATGGAGGGCGGCCACATTCTGGAGCAGAACGAGCCCCATGAGTTCTTCGCCCATCCCAAGTGCGAGCGTCTGCAGTCCTTCCTGGACAAGGTGCTGTGAAGTCTTTCCCTTTTACTGAGAAAACCGGTTCTCCAGAGCAGCTGCTCCGGAGAACCGGTTTCGTTTATCTCTGCCGTATTGCGTTCAGCTCACCTCGCGGCTCGGGCGAACCGTCATTTCAGCGTCACAACGGTGACCCCGCTCTCGCCCTCGCCGTAGACGCCCAGGCGGAAGGACTTCACCGACTTGTTCCGCCGCAGGATGTCGTGGACGGCCTTCCGCAGGGTGCCGGTGCCCTTGCCGTGGATGATGGTGACGGTCTCCAGCCGGCCCATGACGGCGGCGGACAGGAAGTTCTCCACCACGGTTTCCGCCTCGATGGTCTCCATGCCCCGGATGTCCAGCTCCGACGCGGCCGCCGCCCGGAACGACTGGGACGCGCCCTTCCGGATGGTGACGGTGGGCTGTTTGCTCCTCCGCTCCGTCTCCTCGATGAGCCGCACTTCGTTGGCCTTCACGGTCATCTTCAGCGCCCCGGCCTTCAGGGACAGACTGCCGTCCTTCCCCACGGACACCACTTCCGCCGGCTGGCGGACGCCGGGCAGCTCCACCAGGTCCCCCGCCCGGATGGGACGGCTGGGGGCCGGAATGGGCTCCCGCTCCTCATGCCGGACGCCCACGGCGGCCTCCGCCTCGTTCAGCGTCCGGAACAGGCTGGCCCGGGCCTCGTTCTCATTCTCCGCCCGCTCCGCTCTGGCCTGCCGCTTCCGCATCTCGCTCAACTCCGCGAAGACGCTGTCGGCGGTGTCCCGGGCGTCCTTCAGGATGCGGCGGGCCTCCGCCTCGCCCCGGGACCGGGCATTCTCCTTGGCCCGCTCCATCTGCTCCCGGAACTCCCGGGCCTTCCGGGCGTCCGTCTCCCGCTGGACGTACAGGCGGTCGATCTCCGCCTGCTTCTTCTCCAGCGCCTGACGCTTGCCCTCCAGCTGGGTCAGCACGTCCTCGAACCGGACGCTCTCGCCGCTCATCTGCCGCTTGGCGTCGTCGATGACGTCTTCCGGCAGGCCCAGCCGCTTGGAGATGGCGAAGGCGTTGGACTTGCCGGGAATGCCGATGAGCAGCCGGTAGGTGGGGCACAGGGTCTCCACGTCGAATTCGCAGGAGGCGTTCTCCACCCCGGCGGTGGTCATGGCGAAGGTCTTCAGCTCCGCGTAGTGGGTGGTGGCAGCCACCTTGGCCCCCGCCTGACGCACCCGCTCAATGATGGCGATGGCCAGCGCCGCGCCCTCCACCGGGTCCGTACCGGCGCCCAGCTCATCGAACAGCACCAGGCTCCGCTGGTCCGCCTCCTTCAAAACAGCCACGATATTGACCATATGTGCCGAGAAAGTAGACAAACTCTGCTCAATGCTCTGCTCGTCGCCCACATCCGCCAGAACCGCCCGGAACACGGACACGGCGCTGCCGGACGCCGCCGGGATCTGCAAGCCGCACTGGGTCATCAGGCACAGCAGGCCCAGGGTCTTTAGACTGACGGTCTTGCCGCCGGTGTTGGGGCCGGTGATGACCAGCGTGTCGAAGGTGTCTCCCAGCTGGATGTCGATGGGCACGGCCTTGGCCGGGTCCAGCAGGGGATGCCGGGCCTTCCGCAGCTGGATGCCGCCGTCCCGGCGGATGACGGGCCGCACGCAGTCCAGCTTGTAGCTCAGCTGTCCTCTGGCGAAGATGACATCCAGATGCACCAGGGCGTCGTAGTCCCACTGGATGTCGTCCTTGTGGGACGCGGCGGCGGCGGACAGCTCCGCCAAAATGCGCTCGATCTCCTTCTTCTCCTTGGCCTCCAGCTCGATGAGCTCATTGTTGGCCTGGACGACGCCCATGGGCTCCACGAACAGCGTGGCGCCGGAGGAGGAGATGTCGTGGACCAGGCCCGGCATGTCTCCCCGGTGCTCCGCCTTCACCGGCACCACGAACCGGCCGTCCCGCTGGGTGATGATGCTCTCCTGCAAGATCTTGGAGTAGCTGGGGGAGGAGATGATGCGCTGTAAGATCTGGCGGCCCTTGGCCTGGGCCGCCCGCATGTGCCGCCGGATGTCCGCCAGCTCGGAGGAGGCGGTGTCGGCGATGGTGTCCTCGTCCAGAATGGCGCTCTTGATCCGGTCCTCCAGAAAGCGGTTGCCGTGGAGGGACAGGAACAGGTGGTCGATGGCGGTCTTCTCCGCCGCGTCGTCGTTGAAATACTCCCGGGTCCGGCGGGCGCAGGTCAGCAGACCCGCGATGGTCAGCAACTCCCGAGTGTTGAGACTGCCGCCCCGGTCCGCCCGATCCAGAGCCTCCGCCACCGGCTTCACGCCGGAGAAGGACGGGCTGCCCCGCAGGCCGATCATGGTCCGGGCCGCCTCGGTCTGGTCCTGGAGACGCTCCGCCTCCTCCGGCTCCGTCTCCGGGCGGAGATTCTCGCAGCGGCGCTTGGCCTCGTCGCTGACGGCCTGATCCGCCAGCAGAGCCAGCACTCTGGGCAGCTCCAGTGTGCGGATGGATTTTTCAAATAATTCGCTCATAAGTCATCCTCCCGAAAAGAAGATTTACTTTACAGTTCTTCCAGCGCAGGATTTTCCAGCAGCCACGGCAGTTCCATGGCCACGTTCAGCTGAAAGCAGGGGCGGGGAAAATCCTCCGGGAGCAGATCACAGTCCGGAGAAAAGCCCACTTCGGCTTCCCCGATTTCTAACCGGTCCGGGGCGTTGGTCTCCAGCGTCCCCGCCAGGTGATAGAAGTTCTCGTAAAGGCGATGTCCTTCCGCCCTGGGTCCCAGCTCCATGGCCTCCCGGGGCTTTCGGATATCCAGGCCCAGCGCGTCGAAAAAGTCCCGGATCTCCGGAGAGACTGTCTCCACGGCGGCGGTGAAGTTGCGGCAATAGGCGCAGTCACAGCCCCCAGCGACTTCCCCGTGGGCCGCATACCAGTCCCGTGTCCGCTTCACATCCACCGTCAGTCGGCAGGGGCCAAAGGCAAATTTTGTCATTTTTTGTTCCATATCGTATAATTGGCAAAAGATTATACAAACTGTATCCTATTTCGACAGTTCCTCCGGCGGCTGTAAGCTCTTATAGAAGTCCAGCGTCCGGAAGCCCCGCTCCAGCTGGGTCTCCGTGAAGGCCTCCGACGCCACGGCCAGCCGGTCCAGAGCCGGGCCCCCCAGCTTGAAGGAGTACAGCCGCTTGGGGTCGCCGTACAGGATATGCCGCAGGGCCGCCAGGGAGTCCCGGCACAGCGGCAGGGAGCGTCCTGTCTCCCCCGCGCCGCACGTTTCGCACCGCAGCACGCCCTGCACCACGTCCAGCAGGGGCTTCTCCGGGTCCGGACAGCCGCAGTAGGCGCAGGCGTCCGCCAGCGGCTCATAGCCTGCCAGACACAGCAGCCGGAACTCGAAGGCCGCCTTGGCCAGCTTCTCCGGCTTTTTCAGCTTGTCCAGGGCGTACAGTCCGTTGAGCAGATGACTCAGCAGGGCCGCCGCCGGTTCCCCGGGATTGGTCACGCTCTCCGTCAGCTCCGCGAAATAGGTCCCCAGCGCCAGACGGGTCAGGTCCCGCCGCAGCCCGCCGAACATCTCGATGGTTGCGCCCTCGTTGGCGTAATGCCAATCCCCTTTCCGGTACAGCGTCCATTCGGAGAACGCCAGCGGCTGGGCGGCGGCGGCAAATTTGCAGCCCTTCCGCCGGGCGCCCCGGGCGATGACGGAAATTTTGCCCTGTTCAGCGGTCAATAGGGTCAATATTTTGTCCGATTCTTTGGTCTCCGTCTCCCGGAGGACGACGCCTTTTACAACGATGTACGGCGCGGCGGCCACAGTGTTCCCCCTCTCCTATGTAGGGCGGGGCACGGCCCCGCCGTCACGCGGACTTCATGCCGCTCTCCGCCTCCAGCAACTCCCGGTAGAGCAGATAGTACTCCGGCGCCCCGGTGGCGCAGAACAGCGCCCAATACACTTCCGGTCTCATATGGCAGACCTCCTTACGGGAATAGTCTGCGAAATACGTCGAATTTTATAGCTGGAAAAGTCTCACTGGAAAGCGAACCGGCACCGGCACGGATGTCTCCGTCTCAGTTGTCGTCGTAGCCGAAGCTCCGCACGTAATTGACGTTCTCCCGCCAGTTCTCCTTGACCTTCACCCAGGTCTCCAGATAGACCTTGGTGCCCATGAATTTCTCCATGTCCTGACGGGCCAGGGTGCTGATCTTCTTCAGCATGGTACCCTGCTTGCCGATGATGATGCCCTTGTGACTGACCTTTTCGCAGTAGATCGTGGCGTCCACATCGATGACGCCGCTGTCCCGCTCGGAGAATTTGGTGATCTCCACGGCGGTGCCGTGGGGGATCTCCTTGTCCAGGCACAGCAGCAGCTTCTCCCGCAGGATCTCGCCCATGACCTGCCGCTCCGGCTGGTCGGAGGTCTGTCCGTCCGGGAACAGCTGGGGGCCCTCCACGGCGTATTTGGACAGTTCCTTCATCAGATCGTCCAGGCCGCTGCCGGTGTGGGCGGAGATGGGGATGATGGCGTCAAAGCCGTCCCAGGTCTCGTTGTAGGCAGCGATGACCGGCAGCAGTTCGTCGGGCTTCACGGTGTCGATTTTGTTGACGCACAGGATGCAGGGGATCTTCTCCTCCCGGATGCGGTCGATGAGTGCCTGCTCCGGCCCGCCCACATGGGCAATGGGCTCCACCAGCAGCAATGCGCAGTCCACGTCGGACAGGCTGGAGGTGACCACCTTCACCATATAGTCCCCCAGGGCAGACTTGGGCTTGTGGAGACCCGGCGTGTCCATCAGGACATACTGGGTGTCTCCCCGGTTCACCACGCCGCAGATGCGGTTGCGGGTGGTCTGGGCCTTGTTGGAGACAATAGCGACTTTTTCGCCCACCAGGGTGTTGGTCAGGCTGGATTTGCCCACGTTGGGCCGGCCGCAGACAGTGACCATGGCAACTTTTTTGATCTCAGACATAACAGGTGATCCTCAACTTTCTTCTCATTTGAGCAATTGATTGTTTGCGGCATCCGCCGCGGGAATACATGTTTGTTTATAGACCCATAAAGGGTCATGGCGGTTGTCCTGCCCGGGAATGCTTTCCCGCGGAGCACGGGAGTGCCGGGGAAGCCCGGCACGTCACCGCTCCAGCACCTTTTTCAGATACTGTCCGGTGTAACTCTCCCCACAGGCGGCCACGGTCTCCGGGGTTCCGGCGCAGACGATGTTTCCGCCGCCGTCGCCGCCCTCCGGTCCCAGGTCGATAAGCCAGTCGGCGCACTTGATGACGTCCAGATTGTGCTCAATGACCACTACGGTATTCCCCGCGTCCACCAGCCGCTGGAGCACTTCCAGCAGCTTCTTCACGTCCTCGGCGTGGAGGCCGGTGGTGGGCTCGTCCAGAATATAGATGGTACCGCCGGTGGCCTGCTTGCTCAGTTCCGTGGCCAGCTTTACCCGCTGGGCCTCGCCGCCGGACAGCTCCGTGGAGGACTGGCCCAGCTTTACATAGCCCAGGCCCACGTCGCACAGCGTCCGGATCTTGTTGGCGATCTTGGGGATGCTCTGGAAGAAGTCCGCCGCCTGCTCCGCCGTCATGTCCAGCACCTCGGCGATGTTCTTCCCCTTGTAGCGGACCTCCAGGGTCTCCCGGTTGTACCGGCTGCCCTTGCACACCTCACAGGGCACGAAGATGTCCGGCAGGAAGTGCATCTCGATCTTGATGAGGCCGTCGCCGGAGCAGGCCTCACAGCGGCCGCCCCGGACGTTGAAGGAGAACCGTCCCGGTCCGTAGCCCCGGCTCTTGGCCTCCTGGGTCTGGGCGAACAGGGTGCGGATGTCGTCAAACACGCCGGTGTACGTGGCGGGATTGGACCGTGGCGTCCTGCCGATGGGGCTCTGGTCGATGCCCACCACCTTGTCCAAATATTCCAGGCCGTCCATGCGGGTGAACTTACCGGGCCGGACCTTCATCCGGTTCAGGGTCGCCCCCAGCTTTTTGAACAGTATCTCGTTCACCAGAGAGGACTTTCCGCTGCCGGACACGCCGGTAACCACGGTGAAGGTCCCCAGCGGGAACTGCACGGTGATGTTTTTCAGATTGTTCTCACGGGCTCCCACCACGGTGAGGAACTTCCCGTTGCCGGCGCGCCGCTCTTTGGGCACTTCAATGCGCCGGGTGCCCGCCAGATACTGGCCGGTGATGGAGTCGGGGTTGGCCATGACCTCCTCCGGCGTGCCGGCGGCCACCACCTGACCGCCGTGGACGCCGGCGCCGGGGCCGATGTCGATGAGATAGTCCGCCGCCCGCATGGTGTCCTCGTCGTGCTCCACCACCAAAACGGTGTTGCCCAGATCCCGCAGGCGCTTCAGGGTGTCCAGCAGCTTGTCGTTATCCCGCTGGTGGAGGCCGATGGAGGGTTCGTCCAGAATATACAGCACCCCCATCAGGGAGGAGCCGATCTGGGTGGCCAGCCGGATCCGCTGGCTCTCGCCGCCGGACAGCGTGGCGGCGGACCGGCTGAGGGTCAGATACCCCAGTCCCACGGACTGCAAAAAGCCCAGCCGGTTCCGGATCTCCTTCAGGATGCGGTCGGCAATGAGCATCTGCTGGTTCGTCAGCTTCAGGCCGTTGACCACGTTCAGCTCGTCCACCACGGACAGCTCCGTGAAGGCGTGGATGTCCATGTCCCCCACCGTCACCGCCAGGGACTCCTTCCGCAGGCGGCGGCCCTTGCAGGCGGGGCAGGGGCAGTTGGACATGGTCTCCTCCAGTTCCCGCTTGGAGGCGTCGCTCTGGGTCTCCAGATACCGCCGCTCCAGATTGTTGCAGATGCCCTCAAAGGTCTGATACAGCACGCCCTTGCCCCGGGGCTGGTCATATTTCAGCTCCAGCTTCTCGTCTCCGGTGCCGCAGAGGATGATGTCCCGCACCTCCTCCGACAGCTCCTTCCAGGGCGTGGACAGAGAGAAGTGATATTTCTTGGCCAGGGCATCGAAGTACATCCGAGAGATGCCGTCGCCGCGGATATTGTTCCAGCCGCTGGCCTGGATGGCCCCCTCCAGAATGGACAGATTCTTGTCCGGGATCACCAGATCCGGGTCCACTTTCTGCTGGAAGCCCAGGCCCGTGCAGGTGGGGCAGGCGCCGAAGGGATTGTTGAAGGAGAACATCCGTGGCGTCAACTCCTCGATGGAGATACCGCAGTCCTCGCAGGCATAGTTCTGGGAGAACATCAGATCCTGCTCCTCCCGCAGGAGGTTCACCACCACGATGCCCCCCGCCAGGGCGGAGGCCGTCTCCACGCTGTCCGTCAGCCGCTGGCGGATGTCGGGCCGGATGATGAGCCGGTCCACGATGATCTCGATGCTGTGCTTTTTGTTCTTCTCCAGCTTGATCTCCTCGTCCAGCTCATAGAGGGAGCCGTCCACCCGAACACGGACATAGCCGGACTTCCGGGCGTTCTCGAAGACCTTGGCGTACTCGCCCTTCTTCCCCCGGATCACCGGGGCCATGACCTGAATGCGGGTGCCCTCCGGCAAAGCCAGCACCTGGTCGATGATCTGGTCAATGGTCTGCTGGCGGATCTCTTTGCCGCACTTGGGACAGTGGGGCGTGCCCACTCTGGCCCACAGCAGACGGAGGTAGTCGTAGATCTCCGTCACCGTGCCCACAGTGGAGCGGGGGTTCTTGCTGGTGGTCTTCTGGTCGATGGAGATGGCCGGAGAGAGGCCGTCGATATAGTCCACGTCCGGCTTGTCCATCTGTCCCAGGAACATCCGGGCATAGGAGGACAGGGACTCCACATACCGCCGCTGCCCCTCGGCGTAGATGGTATCGAAGGCCAGAGAGGACTTGCCGGACCCGCTGAGTCCCGTCAGCACCACCAGCTTGTCCCGCGGGATGGTGACGTCGATGTTTTTCAGGTTGTTGGCTCTGGCGCCTTTGACGACGATTTTGTCTTGCATGGATGTTGTTTTCTCCTTTTCAGGTCTGCATAGGCGAATTTGCTCATGCCAGCTCCAGCGCCGACAGGCAGGCCTTCACCGCCTTTTCCGCCGTGCGCTGGTTGATCAGTCCCTCTTTTGCCCAGGCGCTGATCTCAAGGGCATCCTCACGGAAGCACAGTTCCACGGCGGCAGGATTCCGGTTCTGGAAGCCGCTGCCCACCAGCAGGACCATATGATCCCGCTCCTTCAGGACGCATTCCGTACACAGCCCCCGCAGCTTCTCCCACGCTGTCTCACACAGCGCCTTCTTCGCTTTGACGAACACGCTCTTTCCCGACATCCTGCATTTGCGGTAGCTCTTTACCGCTGGATTGTCCTCTATCCACCGGGAGTCCGCATCCGCTCCTCCCGCGGTCCGGAGCTGTGTCTCAAAGGCCTCTTCCAAAATCCGCTTTGCCTCTGTCTCCTGCATCATGCCTTTTCCTCCGTAATGATATCCGCCGTCCCGGCGCGCAGAAGCTCCAGCAGCGCCTTGGGCGCCAGCTCCACCTGGGCGCCGATCTTTCCGCCGGAAATGAACACGGTCTCATAGTCCGTCACTGTCTTGTGGAACACCGTGGGATACTGCTTCTTCATACCGATGGGGCTGCATCCGCCCCGGATATAGCCGGTGACGGCGTTGATCTCCGCCACGTGGAGCAGCTCGATGGACTTCTCCCCCACCGCCCGGGCGGCTTTCTTCAGATCCAGGTTCTCCGCCACCGGCACCTCAAACACGTAGACGCCCTTGGACGCGCCCCGGGCCACCAGTGTCTTGAAGCCCCGGGCCGGGTCCTGTCCCAGCGCCCGGGCCACATGGACACCGTACTCCCGGGTACCCTCCGGCCCCTCGCTGTCGTCATAGAACCGGGCCGTGTAGGGAATCTTCCTCTGGTCCAGGATCCGCATGACATTTGTCTTTTCTTCCTTATGCTTTGCCATTGATCTCACCTCAAAATGATAACGCCCGCCAGTACCAGGGCGATGCCCGCGGCGGTCAGAAGCCCCATGGGCTCCCCGAACACCAGCACCCCCGCCAGGGAGGCTACCACTGGCTCCAGGCTGGCCATGATGGAGGCCCGTCCGGATTCCACCTGGCTGAGCCCTTTTGTATACAGGATGTAAGGCAGCACTGTGGAGAATACCACCAGTCCCGCCGCCGTCAGCCAGGCGGAGGGCGTCAGCGCCGCCAGTTCGGCGGGCCGCAGAAACACCAGGGACGCCGGCCCTGCGAACAGGAAGGTCCAGACCGTCACAGTCATGGAGTCGTAGTGGGCCAGGGCGTACCGCCCGAAGATGCTGTACAGGGCATAGAAGAAGCCTGCGCCCAGTCCCAGCAAGATACCTGTAGCGGTGACGGTCAGGTCCTCAGAGAACAGGCCGCACACGCAGGCGCAGCCCACCAGCGTCAGTCCCAGGGCGGTCAGCTTCTTTCCGGTGACCGGCTCCTTCCAGAGAATGGCGGACAGGATCACCACAAAGGACGGCGCGGTGTACAGCAGAACAGAGGCCACCGCCAGGGAACAGATCTTCTGGCAGGAGAAATAGCACGCGGTGAACAGCACCACACTGATGACGCCGGTGCCGAAGAAGTATTTCAGATGCTCCCGCCGCACCCGGAACACGTTCCGGTCTTTCACGGTGAAGATGGCCGACAGCAGAAGCATTCCGCCCAAATTCCGCACCGTCACGATGGTGGTGGGCGACAGGCCCGACGCCAGCAGCCGCCGGTTCCACAGTCCGATGACGCCCCACAGCGCGGCGGCCGCCAGGATGCAGGCGCAGGCGCCGCCGCTTTTCTTCCGTTCCTTGATAGTCTCCTCCATATGAACTCCTCTCAGTCTCCCAGGATCTCCCGCTGCACATACTTGGGCAGCTTTTCCAGCACCAGCCGGTGGGATTCCCCACACAGCGCCCGCAGCGTCTCCTCCGGCAGCTCCCCGTCCAGCAGGCAGGCGATCCAGTTCCGTTTGTCCGTGTAAAAGCCCGGCAGGATCTCCGGATGCGCCGCCCGCAGCAGCTCCGCCCTGTCCGGCCGGCATTTCAGATTCACCAGATCGTGCCCGCCGTAGATCTTGTGTTCCGGCCCCGGCGAACAGACGGCGGCAAACAGCTTGTCCCGGATCGTATACCGGAACCACTGCCACTCAGGCTTGTAATCCTTCTCCGCCCCGGGCAGGGACAGGAGATATTCGTCCAGCCAGTCGTATTTCATAGGACATTCTCCTTATAATAACAGTCCGCCGCCGCGTCGCCGCAAACTCTCTCATTTCGCTGCGGCTCCTTTTCTCACGCGACCCGCTTCGCTGGGCTCGCGCGGGAGCCCTGTTTTGCTGATCCCGACAGCGGAAATGAAAGAGGCTCACTTCTCCCCGCGCAGCTCGATGATCCGGTCCCGCAAAATTGCCGCGTACTCGAACTCCAGCATTTTGGCCGCCTCTTTCATTTCCTTTTCCAGCTTGGCGATCTCCGCCTGACGCTCCTGGTCGCTGAGCTTCGTCTTGCGGCGCTTCTTCTTTCCGGCGGTCTCGTCCGTGGACTTGGAGATCTCCAGCACGTCCCGGACGTCCTTGATGATGGTCTTCGGCACAATGCCGTGTTCTTTGTTATAGGCGTCCTGGATGGTCCGCCGGCGGGCGGTCTCGTCCATGGCGGCCCGCATGGCCGGGGTGATCTGGTCGGCGTAGAGCACCACCAGACCCTCCGCGTTCCGGGCAGCCCGGCCGATGGTCTGGATCAGGGATGTCTCGGAGCGCAGGAAGCCCTCCTTGTCCGCGTCCAGCACCGCCACCAGGGATACCTCCGGCAGGTCCAGGCCCTCCCGCAGGAGGTTGATGCCCACCAGCACGTCGAACTCGCCCAGCCGCAGGTCCCGGATGATCTCCATGCGCTCGATGGTCTCCACGTCGGAGTGCATGTACCGCACCCGGATGCCGGCGTTCCGGAAATACTCCGTCAGATCCTCCGCCATTTTCTTGGTCAGGGTGGTCACCAGCACCCGCTCGTTCCGTCCGGCACGCTGGTTGATCTCGCCGATGAGGTCGTCGATCTGCCCCTCTACAGGCCGGACCTCCACCACCGGGTCCAGCAGACCCGTGGGACGGATGACCTGCTCCACTACCTGTCCCGCCCGCTGGCGCTCGTACTCGCCGGGGGTGGCGGACACGTAGACGGCCTGGTTGATGCGCTCCGCGAACTCCTCAAATTTCAGAGGCCGGTTGTCGTAGGCGCAGGGCAGGCGGAAGCCGTATTTCACCAGTGAGTCCTTCCGGGCGTGGTCGCCGTTGTACATGGCCCGGACCTGGGGCAGCGTCACGTGGCTCTCGTCCACGAACAGCAGGAAGTCCTTGGGAAAAAAGTCCAGCAGCGTCATGGGCGCCGACCCCACCGGACGGCCGGAGATGACCCGGGAGTAGTTCTCGATGCCGGTGCAGTAGCCCAGCTCCTTCATCATCTCCATGTCGTACTCCGTGCGCTGGCGGATGCGCTGGGCCTCCACCAGCTGGTTATTGTCCGTAAAGTACCGGACCTGCTCGTCCAGCTCCCTGCGGATCTCCTCCACGGCCCGGTCCATCTTGTCCTGGGTGGTGACGTAGTGACTGGCGGGGTAGATGACGATGTGGGCCAGATTCTTCTCCGCCACGCCGGTGATGGGAGAGAACTCGCTGATGCGGTCGATCTCGTCCCCGAAGAACTCCACCCGGACGGCCCGGTCCTTGTAGTAGGCGGGATAGATCTCCACCGTGTCACCCCGGACCCGGAACATGTTCCGCTCAAAGGCGATGTCATTGCGCTCGTAGCGGCTCTCCACCAGCTTCCGCAGCAGCAGCTCCCGGCTGTACTCCGTCCCCGCCCGAAGGGAGATGGCCATACCGGCAAAGTCCTCCGGCTCGCCCAGACCGTAGATGCAGCTGACAGACGCCACCACGATGACGTCCCGCCGCTCCAGCAGGGAGAAGGTAGCGGACAGCCGCAGCCGGTCGATCTCCTCGTTGGTGGAGGCGTCCTTGGCGATGTAGGTATCCGTGTGGGGGATATAGGCCTCCGGCTGATAGTAGTCGTAATAGCTGACGAAATACTCCACCGCGTTCTCCGGGAAGAACTCCTTGAACTCGGAGCAGAGCTGGGCCGCCAGGGTCTTGTTGTGGGCCAGCACCAGGGTGGGGCGCTGGACCTTTTCGATGACCTTGGCCATGGTGAAGGTCTTGCCGGAACCGGTGACGCCCAGCAGCACCTGTTCATCCAGTCCGTTGAGGACGCCCTGGGCCAGGGCCTCGATGGCCTCCGGCTGGTCGCCGGAGGGCTCATATGGCGCGTGAACTTTGAATTTCGGCATAGTCACTCCTCCAGCACACAGGAAATGGCGGGCAGGCCGTCCGGGCCTGTCCGCGGGACCGTCTCTCCGCTCTCTATCTTACTATGATCGTTGCAGGATTGCAACATCTGTTCGATTTTTCTTCCGGCGTATTACCGCATCAGCATCCCTGAATCGGCCATGGAGACGAAGTCCCCGTCCGCCACGATGATATGGTCCAGCAGCCGGACGCCGATGGCGGACAGCGCTCTCTGGGCCTGGTCGGTGGCGGTATAGTCCTCCGGCGAGGGCAGGGCGATGCCGCTGGGGTGGTTGTGGGACAGCACCACGCCGCTGGCGGCGGTCAGCAGGGCGCACTCCACCAGTTTGCGGATATTCAGACCGGCGCTGGCGGTGTCGCCCTCGCCGATGCGCTTACAGGCCAGAAGCTTTCCCTTCCGGTCGATGCATAACGCGTAGATGACCTCCGCCGTCTCGCCGGAGAAGCGCTCGATCAGATAGTTCCCCGTCTCCTCGGTGGTATTCAGGATCACGTCCCGTCCGCCGCCGCTGAGCTTCGCCTTCTGGCAGACCGCCGGAACCAGCTTCAGAAAGACCGCCGCGCTCTCGCCGATGCCCTCCGCCTTCATCAGATCCTCCACCGGCGCGTTGAACACGGCGGAGAGGGAGCCGTACCGCTCCAGCAGCAGATGGGCGGTCTCGTTGGTGTCCTTCCGGGGGATGGCGTAGAACAGCAGAAGCTCCAGCGCCTCATGGTCGGCGAAGTGCTCCAGGCCGCCGCTGAGAAACCGCTGACGCATCTTCTCCCGGTGCCCGTCGTGGATGCCCATACCCCTCTCCCCTTTCCGCCCGGCCGCTGATGACCGGAATATAGTATTATACCATTTCTCCCTGCTGCCCGGCAAGTATCTCTTTTGTCCATGTCCCATGCGGAATCGCACTGACGCAGAGGAGCCCGGCGCCTGTCGGCGCCGGGCTCCCTCCGGGCAGTCATGCCATTTTTTCCACCAGTCTGCTGAAGGACCGGGGATTCACATCGTCCTCCGCCACAACACGGGCCTTTTTGCCCACCAGGGCGTACAGCCCCAGCAGGGAACGGGCGTCCAGCATCACTGTGTCGGTACTCAGCCACACCTCATAGGGCATCCGGCTGGCCAGTTCGCTGATCCGGCGCACCTGATCCCTGCTGGTGATATCGATAGTCTTGGTCATACAATCACTTCCTGCATTTTGCGGAACGCGCTCCGGCGCCCCTGAGTTCGCCCATATTCTAGCAGTGCACCCCTCCGGCGTCAACGATATATTTTATCAGATTTATTAAAAGTAATCGTTTTCTTTTTGTGCATATTATAATTTTGTTCGCCAATAAATCCCGCTTTACAGATTCTCTCGGAGCAAAAAACGCAGGCCCTGCCGGGCCTGTGTCTGCATATGGTGAGGCGTTCGGCCGGCTCAGGGATCCCTGGGATCCGGATCGCCCTCCAGTGTGACGAAATACTGATAGTAGGGGATCAGGAAGTCGAAGCCGGTGAGGAGCCGGTCCACGATGGCCCGGCTGAACAGCTCCTCTGTCAGCGGTTCTTCATGGCCGATGGAAAAGTTCTTCTTCAGATACCAGGGCTCCAGCAGCTGGGAGGGAGCGGCGCTCCGGGGACGCTTGTACTCCTGGCCGTCCAGGACGAACTCCGTCTGGCGTTCCAGCTTCCGGGTCAGCTTTTCCATGGGTGCGGGGTCCCGGTCGATCCTGGCCCGGAGCTTGGCCATGGTCAGCGGACGGGCCATGTAATAGCCCATGCCGTAGGACCAGTTCTCCGGCCCCAGCTCGAACCAGAAGCAGGGCGCGGCAGTCCACTGTTCGTGGGGCTGCTCCACGCTGAGCCAGAGGTGGTCCTTGTAGGGTCCCCGGCCGAAGAGCCGCCGGGCGTCCCGGTAGATGCGGGAGACCTTGCCGATCAGGCCGCAGTCCGGCAGCTTCCCTGCGATGTGGTCGTAGACCTCGTCCCCCAGTTCCCGCATGGGGGTGTAAAAATGGTCCAGATACTCCTGCTTGTGGGCCTCGAACCAGGGCTTCTCGTTGTTGAAGCGGATGCCCCACATGAAGTCCACGGTGGTGTCGTCAAATCCCTGAAACATGGGTCTCCCTCTCCTTCTGATCGCTTATGGCCTGTCTGAGCGGCCTGTCGGATCGTCCGGACCGACACGGCGGAGCCGCAGACCGCCGGTCTCCGCCGGACATCACATCCTCGCCTCCAGCTTCCGCAGCTGCTCCCGGAACTCCTCCGGCAGCGGACAGGACAGCTCCACCATCTCCCCGGTGCGGGGATGGACGAACCGCAGTCCCACGGCGTGGAGGCACTGTCCCTGGAGCCCCGGCACCGGCTTTTTCGCGCCGTATACCGTGTCCCCCAGGATGGGGTGGCCCAGATAGGCCATATGCACCCGGATCTGGTGGGTGCGGCCCGTCTCCAGACGGCACTCCACATAGGTGAAGCCGGGATACCGGGCCAGAACGGTCCAGTGGGTGACGGCGGGACGGCCATTGGCCACCACCGCCATCTTCTTCCGGTCCACGGGATGCCGTCCGATGGGGGCGTCCACGGTGCCGCTGTCCTCCCGGAGGTTTCCCGTGACGACGCACTGGTACGTCCGGGCCAGGGTGTGGTCCTGGAGTTGGGCCGCCAGCTTCTGATGGGCGAAGTCGTTTTTCGCCGCGATGATCAGGCCGGAGGTGTCCCGGTCGATGCGGTGGACGATGCCGGGGCGCAGGGCGCCCCCCACGCCGGAGAGGCTGTCCCCGCAGTGGTAGAGCAGGGCGTTCACCAGCGTGCCGTCGGGATGGCCCGGCGCAGGGTGGACCACCAGTCCCTTGGGCTTGTTCACCACAATGACGTCCCCGTCCTCGTAGACGATGTCCAGGGGGATGTCCTGGGGCGCCGCGTCCAGGGGGACGGGGTCCGGCAGGGAGACCTCCACCGTCTCGTCGCCGGTGAGCCGGAAGTTCTTCGCCAGGGGCTTCCCGGCGCAGAGGACGCTCCCCTCCTCCAGCAGGCGTGCGGCGGCGGAGCGGGTCGTGTCCGGCAGGACGGACGCCAGCCAGGCGTCGATCCGCTTCCCCGCGTCGTCCTTATTCGGTTGGAGCGTCAATGTCTCCATGCTGTCCGCCCTTTTTGTCGTATTTTTCGTAGAACCAAAGATAGTATGCCGCCCCCATGAAGGCGCCGCACACCACGCAGATATCCGCCACGTTGAATACAGGATAGCTCATGAACTGGAAGTTGAACATATCCACCACGTAGCCCAGCCGTAGCCGGTCGATAATGTTGCCCAGGCCGCCGGAGATGATCAGGGCACAGGCCAGTACGCCCAGGGGATGGCGGACGATGCGGCGCGCCAGCACAAAGGCCACCGCCGCCACAATGACGGCGGTGACGCCCACCAGAAGCCACCGCATTCCGGAGAAGCTGGACCAGGCGGCGCCGTAGTTGTGGACCCGCAGCAGCTCCACGAAGCCCGGCAGCAGCGGGCAGGACTCCCCCAGCGCCAGATGGGTGACGGTCCAGTATTTTACCCACTGATCCGCAGCCAGCAAAACGGCGGCCAGGATCAGGGAAACAGCATACAGCATGTTTGTTCTCCTCCCGGTGGATGATTTGTGAAACAGTCTACACGCTTTTTGGGGGAAACGCAAGCCGGACCGGCGGAAAACTCAGAACTTCAGCAAATTCAGTCCGATCTCCTCACTGAACTGCCGGTCCACCTGGCCGTCGATGACGGTGACGATCATCTCGCAGGTGGCGCTGATGACCGCCCGGTTCAGATGGCCGCCGAAGACCTGTCCCTGGGCGTTGCCAGCGCTCATGTGGAGATGGGTGTAGAACTTGCCGTCCATGGTGTCGATGGTTCCGGTGAGGGACACGATCTCATAGGGGCCCTGGAAGCGGTTGGAGCCGTAGACCTTGGTCTCCGTGTTGAACACGCCCACGGTGAAGTCGTTGACGGCGCCCAGCGCCTGGACAGAGGCCAGGCGGATCTGCTCCCGCTCCGCCAGGACCTTCACCTGCTTCACGATGTCCTCGCCCCGGTCCATCCGGACCACGATGTTGTTGCCGAACCGTTTGTACTCCATAAAAATACCTCCTGATATAAATATAGGCTCTATAAGCTCTTACACGATGAACAGGGCCACCACGGCGGTGAGCAGGCCGCACAGGCCCATGGCCAGACCGCTCATGGCGCCCTGAGTCTCTCCCAGCTCCAGCGCCTTGGCGGTGCCGATGGCGTGGCTGCACGCCCCCAGGCCCAGGCCCACGGCCAGCGGCTCCTTCACCCGGAACAGCCGGATCAGCAGCGGTGCCGTCAGGTTCCCCAGAATGCCGGTGAAGATCACCGCCGCCACGGCGATGGAGACGATGCCGCCGTGGCCCCCCGCCACGGCGGTGGCGATGGGGGTGGTGACAGACTTGGGCAGCAGAGACATGGTCATCTCATGGTCCAGGCCGAACAGGCGGCACATCAGCAGGATGCTGCCCATGGACACCAGCGTACCCGCCAGACAGCCCGCCGCCACCGGCAGCCAGTACTTCTTCAGCAGGTCGATCTTGGAGTAAATGGTCACCGCCAGGCAGGCCGTGGCCGGGGCCAGGAACAGGGTGATGATGCTGCCGCCCTGGTTGTAGTCCTCGTAGGAGATGCCGGTGAGCTTCAGCACCGCCACGATCAGCAGTCCGGCGATGAGCAGGCTGTTGCATACCACAAGGCCGGTCTTTTTCTGGATCTTCACGCCGATCCAGTAGGCGATGATGGACAGGCCCGCGCCGAAATAGACAGAACCGGTCAGTGCGCTCATCGGGACGCCTCCTTTTTCTTCATCAGGGCCATCACCAGACGAACCGTCCAGACGGTGGCGCCGTAGGTCAGGAACAGCGACACCACGCAGATGGTGAGAAAGGGCACGATATTGGCCCAGATGACGCCTGCGTAGTTCATGATGCTCACCACGGAGGGCACGAAGAAAAAGGGCAGATTACCCAGGAGAAAGTCGGATTTCTCCCGGATATGATCCACCCGCAGCACCCGCGCCAGCAGCAGGATCAGCAGCAGCACCAGCCCGATGACGCTGGCGGGAAATGAGACGGGCAGCACCTGCTCAATGCACTGGCTCGCCCAGCAGATGCCGAAAATAATACCGATCTGTCCCAGAATTTTCAAGAAAACCTCCACCTTTCTATGTCTGCGGTGCCGGGAACAGTCCCCCGTTTTCCCCGTGCCGCGGGGCGGGACGGCACCGCCGGAAAGCCGCTTGGCGCGGCCGGATCAGCAGACATTATTTTAAGGACCCGCAGGGTGGATGTCAAACAAAAAGGACGGGCAGCGCCCAAAAACACCGGATTTCGTCGAAAGCGCCAAGGACGGCCCGGGAATTTCCAGGCTTCTTGTCTCTTTCCCGCCCGACTCTGCCGGGGAGAGAAAACGGCGCGTCCCGGAAAATTTCATCAAAATTTCACGTTTTGCCGCTTGCGCTTTCTTCCAACACCGTGTTATACTGACCGCAGTTTTGAATTTGCATGCACAGTCCGGGCATACAGGTTCTGCAATTCTCCCCTGGAGGTGCGCCTTGCAAAAAAGAAGTCACAAGCTGCTGGCCCAGACGCTGCTGGACCGCCGGGACGGCTTCCGGAAGAAGCGGTATGAATTGGCCTTCCTGTTCGGCTCCTTTCAGCCGGACTGCAATCCCCTCTCCTATCTGAAGGGTTCCCTTCGGGCGCAGAAGTTCATGGGCCACAATTTCTCCAACTCCCATCCGTATATCGAACGGCACATTGCCGGGCTCCAGCGCAGCACCCATTGGACCATGTGGCAGTACTATACGTTAGGGAAGCTGACCCACTATCTGGCGGACGCCTTCACCTTCCCCCATAATGAGACCTACACGGACTCCCTGCTGGAGCACCGCCGCTATGAGGACGATCTGCGCCTCCAGTTCGCCCGGTATCTGGCCAACTGTGCGCCTTTCCGCGCCCGCAGTGAAAAGGATGTGGCCGACGCCATCCACCAGCTCCACCAGCAGTATCTGGCCGCCCGGTCCGACCTGCGGCGGGACATCCGCTTCATCCTGGCAGCCAATGAGCTGCTGATGAGCTCTGTGCTACCCCAGGCCGCATAAGCGCCCCATTCTTTGTCAAAGCGCCCAATATTTTTGCGTTGTTCCCCATATCATTTGTCTGTATTGACAATTTTCTTTTCCATTTACGTGTGTTATGCTTTAAACATCTAAAGAATCAAGGAGACCCTGTACCATGATGACGCTGTCTCGCGCTGCCGAATACCGCTACTTTAGCTTTACCTACTTTACGGGTAAGGCTTATTTCGGTTTGGCTGAAAGCGCGAACGCTTGAATGCAGGAGTTGTCAGAGTTCCCCCAGTGCGCATGACGACCCGCAGCCGAACCGGCTGCGGGTCTTTTCTGTTTCACCAACCAAAAACAAAACAAAAACCGTTAAAAAATTTTAGGAGGAAGCAATCATGATCGTCATTCTGAAACAAAACCCCAACCGCGACCAACTGGACAGTCTCATCTCCTGGCTCCAGGACAAGGGCATCTCCATCCACACCAGCATCGGCGAGGCCCACACCATTCTGGGCCTGGTGGGCGACACCTCCAAGCTGGACATCGACCTGATCTCCGCGCTGGACATCGTGGAGGACGTGAAGCGGGTCCAGGAGCCCTATAAGAACGCCAACCGGAAGTTCCACCCCGAGGACACCATCATCCACGTGGGCAACACCCAGGTGGGCGGCGGCAATCTGACCCTCATGGCCGGTCCCTGCTCCGTGGAGAGCGAGGAGCAGGTGGTGGCCATCGCCAAGGCCGTGAAGGCCAGCGGCGCTACCATGCTCCGGGGCGGTGCCTTCAAGCCCCGCACCTCCCCCTACTCCTTCCAGGGCCTGGGCGAGACCGGTCTGAAATATCTGGAGATCGCCAAGGAGGAGACCGGCCTGCCCATCGTCACCGAGCTGATGGATCTGAGCCAGCTGCCTCTGTTCAAGAACGTGGACATCATCCAAATCGGCGCTCGGAACATGCAGAACTTCGATCTGCTGAAGGCCGTGGGCCGGCAGGAGAAGCCCGTCATGATCAAGCGGGGCATGTCCGCCACCTACGAGGAGTGGCTCATGAGCGCCGAGTACGTCATGGCCGGCGGCAACCAGAACGTCATCCTGTGTGAGCGGGGCATCCGCACCTTTGAGAGCTACACCCGGAACACCCTGGATCTGGCGGCCATCCCCGTGCTGCGGAAGCTGACCCATCTGCCCATTATCATCGATCCCAGCCACGCCACCGGCAAGAACTGGCTGGTGGAGCCCCTGGCCCTGGGCGCCGTGGCCACCGGCTGCGACGGCCTGCAGATCGAGGTCCACAACGACCCCGCCCACGCCCGCTGCGATGGCCCCCAGTCCCTGCGGCCGGAGACCTTCGACCAGGTGGCGAAGAAGCTGCTGAAGCTCCACGAGATGATGAAGACGCTGGAGGATTGATTGTATGAATGTTGGTATTGTGGGTCTGGGCCTCATCGGAGGCTCCATGGCCAAAAGCATCAAAGCCCGCACCGGCCACACAGTGTACGGCATCGCCCGCAGCGAGGAGACCCTGATGATGGCCCGGATGTGCGGCGCCATCGACGGAGCGCTGACAGACGAGACGCTGCCCCAGTGTGACCTGATCCTGGTGGCCATCCGGCCCCAGGCTGCCATCGACTGGGTGAGAGACCACGCGGACAGGATCGCCAAGTCCGCCATCCTGGTGGATCTGTGCGGCGTGAAGCGCACCGTGGTGGCAGCCATCTCCCCCATCGCCGAGGCGCACGGCTTCGCCTATATCGGCGGCCATCCCATGGCCGGCAAGGAGCGGGGCGGCTTCACCTCCGCCACAGAGGATCTGTACGTAGGCGCCTCTATGATCCTGACCCCTGACAAGCGGACGGACATGCAGCAGCTGGATATCCTGAAGGCTTTCTTTTTGGATGTAGGCTTCGCGGGGCTGACCTTCTCCACCCCGGAGGAGCACGACCGCATCATCGCCTACACCTCCCAGCTGGCCCATATCGTCTCCAGCGCCTACATCAAGTCCCCCGAGGCCCAGCGCCGCCGGGGCTTCTCCGCCGGCAGCTTCCGGGATATGACCCGGGTAGCCCGTCTGGACGAGGACATGTGGACCGAGCTGTTCCTGGACGACGCGGACTATCTGACGGAGGAGCTGGATATCCTGATCCAGCACCTTCAGGAGTACGCCGCCGTGCTGAAGGACCGGGACGCCCAGAAGCTCCACGACCTGCTGAAGGACGGCCGGGAGAAGAAGGCGTCGGCAGGCGGTCACTGACGCAGGCCTCAAGGGGGAGCAGGCTCCCCCTTGAGGAACCCCCACCACCAGTGACGTCGGTCACTGGTGTGTGCGCCCAATGGCGCACGAGTCAAGGTATTTTTCCGACGTACACGCCGCCGGAAAAATGATTCCGGCAGATTGCTCCGCCCCTTGGGCGGAGCAACCGGGAACCTACGGTTCCCTGGCCCCTCCCTTTGTTCTTTCGCCGGAGGCGAAAGAATTGGGTGGGAACCGCTGGTTCCCACCCAACCCTTTTCCCGGGTCGGCGGCTGCGGGAAACGCCGCAATTCTCTGACCTATTCCCATCTATTCATTCATATATAAGGATGTACCGTTATGTCTGACTCCATCAAAACTGTTGATATCCGCGTGAATCCCCCCTATCAGGTCCACATCGGCGGCGGTCTGCTGGCCCGATGCGGCTCTTATCTGCTGGACGCCGTGGGCATGTGCCATCTGGCCGTGGTGGCGGATTCCACCGTGGCCCCTCTGTATCTGGACACCGTGACGGACAGCCTGCGTCAGGCGGGCTATCCGGTGAGCACCTATATCTATCCCGCGGGTGAGTCCCATAAAAATCTGGATACCTTATCCGATATTCTGGAATTTCTGGCGGCGGAGCATCTGACCCGTTCCGACTGCGTCGTGGCCCTGGGCGGCGGCGTGTGCGGCGACATGGCAGGCTTTGCCGCCGGATGCTATCTCCGGGGCATCCGCTATGTCCAGTTGCCCACCACCCTGCTGTCCGCCGTGGACTCCTCCGTGGGCGGCAAGACCGCCATTGATCTCAAGGCGGGCAAGAATCTGGCGGGCGTGTTCCTCCAGCCCTCCGCCGTCCTCTGCGACACGGACACCCTCCGGACTCTGCCGCCCCACGTCTTTGCCGACGGCGCCGCCGAGGCCATCAAGACCGGCGTCCTCAGCGACGAGAGCCTGTTTGCCCTGTTCGATACCGACGATCTCCAGGCGGACATCGGCGAGGTGGCAGCCCGGTGCATCGCCTTCAAGGGCAGCGTGGTGGAACAGGACGAGAAGGACAACGGCGTCCGCCGGACCCTGAATCTGGGCCACACCGCCGGACACGCCATTGAGAAGTGCGCGGGCTTCACCATCACCCACGGCCACGCCGTGGCCATCGGCATGGTGCTGATCGCCCGGGCGGCGGAGAAGCTGGGCTGGTGTAAGGAGCCCTGTGCGGAGCGCATCGCCGCCGTGCTGCGGCGGAACCATCTGCCCACCTCCACGGAGTACACCGCAAAGGCGCTGGCGGAGGCCGCCCTGTCCGACAAGAAGCGCCGGGGCGGCACCATCTCCCTGGTGATCCCCCGGCGGATCGGCGACTGCTATATGAAGACCATTCCGGTGACGGAGCTGGAGGCGGTATTCGCCGCCGGACTGGAGGGCTGACCATGGACGTGCGCATCGAACCCCGGCGTCTGGCCGGCGCCGTGACGCCGCCCCCCAGCAAGTCCATGGCCCACCGGCTGATCATCGCCGCCGCGTTGGGCAGCGGCGTCAGCACTGTCCGGAACGTGGCCATGTCCCAGGACATCCAGGCCACCCTGCGGTGCATCACTGCCCTGGGCGGACAGTGGGAGCAGCCGTCGGAAGACCTCCTCACCATCCACGGCTTCGGCGGGAAAAGTCCCGTGTCCGGGGAACTGCCCCTGCTGGACTGCGGGGAGTCCGGCTCCACTCTGCGGTTCTTCATCCCCATCGCCCTGGCGGCCGCCGGAGGCGGCGTGTTCACCGGCCGGGGACGGCTGATGGAGCGGCCCCAGAAGCCCTATTTTGACCTGTTCGACGAGCGGGGCATCTTCCATGAGCAGACGGACGGCGTCCTCACCGTCCGGGGACGGCTGGTGCCGGGGGAGTACCGTCTGCCCGGCAACGTGTCCAGCCAGTTCTTCACCGGCCTGCTGTTCGCCCTGCCGCTGCTGGACGGGGACAGCTCCATCGTCTCCACCACGGCGCTGGAGTCCTCGGATTACATCAGCATGACCCTGGAGGCCATGGCCCGGGCGGGCGCCGCCCCGGAGATGGGTGCCGGCCGGCAGAGCTATCGTGTGACGCCCGCCGATTACCGGCCCGTGGACGCCGCCGTGGAGGCGGACTGGTCCCAGGCGGGCTTCTGGTACGCCGCAAAGGCGCTGGGAAGCCCGGTGGAGCTTCAGGGACTGGACCCCGACTCCACCCAGGGCGACCGGATCGTTGCCGCCCACTATGAGCGGCTGACACAGCCCGGAGACGCGGACATCGACGTGTCCGGCTGTCCGGATCTGCTGCCGCCCATGGCGGTAATGGCGTCCATCCGGCAGGGCACCACCCGCTTCGTCAATGCCGCCCGGCTCCGCATCAAGGAGAGCGACCGGCTGAAGACCACCGCCGCCCTGCTGAACGCCCTGGGCGGGCAGGCGGAAGAGGGCCCCGACAGCCTGACGGTCCGGGGCGTGTCCGCCTTCACCGGCGGCACGGTGGACGGGGCCAACGACCACCGCATCGTCATGGCGGCGGCCATCGCCGCCACCCGCTCCGCCGGTCCCGTGACCATTCTGGGGGCCGAGGCGGTGCGGAAATCCTATCCCGGCTTCTGGGATGATTACAAACGTCTGGGAGGTGACGTCCATGTCCTCTGAATTCGGCAAAACGCTGAAGATCTCCGTCTTCGGCCAGTCCCACGGCAAGGCCATCGGCGTGAACATCGACGGGCTCCCCGCCGGGGAATCCATCGACCTGGATGCCCTGAACGCCTTCATGGCCCGGCGGAAGCCCGGCAAGAGTCCCCTGTCCACTTCCCGGAAGGAGGCGGACGCCCCGGTGTTCCTGTCCGGTCTGGAGAACGGCGTCACCTGCGGCTTTCCGCTGTGCGCCATCATTGAAAACGGCGACCAGCACTCCTCGGACTACGATGAGCTGCGGGAGAAGCCCCGGCCCGGTCACGCGGACTACACCGCCTGGGTCAAGTGGCACGGTGCGGCGGATATGCGGGGCGGCGGACACTTCTCCGGCCGTCTGACGGCGCCGCTGTGCATCGCCGGCGGCATCGCCAAGCAGATCCTGGCCCGGCGGAGCATCTTCGTGGGCGCCCATCTGCTGGAGGTGGCGGGCATCACGGATCAGCCCTTCCCCCTGCGGCCGGACGCGGCGCTGTTTGACGCCGTGGCTGCCAAGGCCTTCCCGGTACTGGACGACGGCGCGGGCGAGCGGATGCAGGCGGCCATTCTGGCCGCCCGGAAGGACGGGGACTCCGTGGGCGGCGTCATCCAGTGCGCCGCCGTGGGCCTCCCCGCCGGACTGGGGGACCCCATGTTCGACGGGCTGGAGAACCGTCTGGCCGCGGCGCTGTTCGGCATCCCCGCCGTGAAGGGCCTGGAGTTTGGGGCGGGCTTCGCTGCGTCCCGGTGCCGGGGCTCCGAGAACAACGACCCCTTCACCGTGGAGGACGGGCGGGTCGTCACCACGTCCAACCACGCCGGCGGCATCCTGGGCGGCATCTCCACCGGAATGCCCCTGGTGTTCCAGCTGGCCATGAAGCCCACGCCGTCTATCTCCAAGCCCCAGCACACCGTCAGCCTCCCGAACATGGAGGACGCGGAGCTGGTGGTCCGGGGCCGTCACGACCCCTGCATCGCTCACCGGGCCGTGCCGGTGGCGGAGGCGGTGACGGCGGCGGTGCTGCTGGACGTTCTGCTGGAAAACGGCGGACTCTGAGCCGCCGGTGCCGTGTGAGACCGAGATCTGATATTTTCTGATATTTTGATATATGGAGGGAACCCCTATGGAACTCAATGAAATCCGGACCCGGATCGACGCTGTGGACGATCAGCTCCTGCAGCTGTTCCTGGAGCGCATGGGGCTGGCGGAGGAGGTCGCCGCCTACAAAAACGAGCATCATCTGCCCATAATGAACAAGCAGCGGGAGCGGGACATCCTGGCGAAGGTCATGAAAAAGTCCGGCGACAAGGAGCGCTACGCCTATCACCTGTTCTCCACCCTGTTTGAGCTGGCCCGGTCCCGGCAGGCGGAACTGCTGACCGCCCCCACCAAGGTGGAGGCCCAGGTGAAGGCGTCCCTGGCCGCCGGCGGCGAGATCTTCCCCCAGACGGGCCTGGTGGCCTGCCAGGGCGTGGAGGGCGCCAACTCCCAGGTGGCCTGCGACAAGCTGCTGCCCCGGGGCAACATCGTCTATGTGAAGACCTTTGACGCCGTGGTCTCCGCCGTGGAGTCCGGCCTGTGCAAGTTCGGCGTGCTGCCCATTGAAAACAGCTCCAACGGCTCCGTCCGGAAGGTGTATGAGCTGCTGCAGACCCACAACCTGTCCATCGTCCGCTCCACCCGGCTGTGTATCCGCCACGAGCTGCTGACCCTGCCCGGCGTGAAGATGGAGGACATCACGGAGATCTACTCTCATGAGCAGGCCATCGGCCAGTGCTCCAAGTTCCTGGGCGGTCTCAGCGGCATCCGGGTGGTCCCCTGCGCCAACACCGCCGTGGCCGCCAAGATGGTGGCCGAGAGCGGCAGCCGCCACGTCGCTGCCATCTCCTCCCATCCCTGTGCGGCGCTGTACGGTCTGGAGTGCCTCAACGACCGCATTCAGGACAGTGACAACAACTACACCCGGTTCATCTGCGTCACCAAGGACCCCGCCATCTACGCCGGTGCCAACCGCATCTCCCTGGTCATCGCCTTTGAGAACCGCCCCGGTGCCCTGTACGACATCCTGTCCAAGCTGGCGGCGCTGGACATCAACCTGACAAAGCTGGAGTCCTGCCCCGTGGCCGGCAGCGACTTCGAGTTCATCTTCTTCCTGGAGCTGGACGCCTCCGTCCGGGATGCCAGCGTGCTGGCCATGCTGGAGGAGATGGAGCGCAGCTGCGCCCAGTTCCAGTTCCTGGGCAACTACGCGGAAGTGTGAGCCATGGGAGAGAAGATCTACGGCCTGCTGGGCCGGAAGCTGGGCCACAGCTGGTCCCCTCCCATCCACCGCGCCCTCGGCTGTGAGAGCTACCGGCTCATTGAGCTGGAGCCGGAGGAGCTGGCGGACTTTCTCCGTCGGGAGGATATCGGCGGCCTGAACGTCACCATCCCCTACAAGCGGGACGTGATGCCCTGCTGCGACGTCATCGACGAGGCGGCGCTGGCCATCGGCAGCGTCAACACCATCGTCCGCCGGGCGGACGGCAAGCTGTACGCCTACAACACCGACGCCGCCGGCTTCTGTTGGATGGCCCGCCGGGCGGGCATCAGCTTTGCCGGGAAAAAGGCCGTCATCCTGGGCAGCGGCGGCGCGTCCCTCACCGCCCGGGCCATGGCGAAAAAGCTGGGCGCCCGGGAGATCGCGGTGATCTCCCGCAGCGGCGAGAACAACTACCAGAACCTCTCCCGCCACGCGGACGCGGACATTGTGGTGAACACCACGCCGGTGGGCACCTATCCGGACGTGGGAAAGGCGGCGGTGGACCTGCGGGACTTCCCCCACTGCACCGGCGTGCTGGACGTGGTGTACAATCCCCGCCGGACGGCCCTGCTGCTCCAGGCGGAGGAGCTGGGCATCCCCCATTCCGACGGTCTGCCCATGCTGGTGGCCCAGGCCGTGGCGGCGGAGGAGCACTTCTTTGACAAGACCATCCCGGACAGCGAGAACGAGCGCATTCTGGCCCAGCTCCGGCGGGACACCCAGAATATCGTCCTCATCGGCATGCCCGGCAGCGGCAAGACCACCATCGGCCACGCCCTGGCGGAGCTGACGGGCCGGGAGGCCCTGGACGTGGACGAGGCCATCGTGGCCCGGGCGGGCAAGAGCATCCCGGATATCTTCGCCCAGGACGGCGAGCCGGTCTTCCGGGACCTGGAGCGGCATGAGACCGCCAACGCCGGCAAGCTGTCCGGAAAGATCATCCTCACCGGCGGCGGCGTGGTAAAGGACGGCCGGAATTATCCGTCCCTCCACCAGAACGGCCGCATCTACGAGCTGAGCCGCTCCCTGGACGTGCTGCCCACCGACGGCCGGCCCCTGTCTCAGACCACGGATCTGCACGCCATGTACGCGGAGCGGGCGCCCATGTACACCCGGTTCCGGGACGCGCAGATCGACAACAACGGCGCCGCCGCGGACACCGCGGCGGCCATCTGGAGGGATTTCTGTGAACATTCTGGTGATTAACGGCCCCAACCTCAACATGCTGGGCATCCGGGAGCCGGACATCTACGGCAGGGCCACCTACGTCGACCTGTGCGAGCTGATCCGTCAGGAGGCGGAGGCGCTGGGGGCGCGGGTGGAGTTCTTCCAGTCCAACCACGAGGGGGCCATCGTGGACGCCATCCAGGCCGCCTACGGAAAAATGGACGGCATCATCATCAATCCCGCCGCCTACACCCACACCAGCGTGGCTCTGCTGGACGCGGTGAAGGCCGTGGGCATCCCCACAGTGGAGGTCCACATCTCCGATCCGGACACCCGGGACGAGTTCCGGAAGATCTCCTACATCCGGGCGGCCTGCGCCGCCACCATCAAGGGCCACGGCTTCCAGGGCTATGTGGAAGCTCTTCGGTTCCTCTGCGGGAAGTGATCCCGCTTCGACAGAAAACCGCCGCCGGGCTGGCGTTCCAGTCCGGCGGCGGTTTTTTCATTGAAATCCAATATCAGATGCCCAGGATGAGGGTGGCGAAGCGGAAGTAGATCAGCAGGGACAGGGAGTCCACGATGGTGGAGATGAAGGGGGAAGCCATGACAGCCGGGTCGAAGCCGATCTTCTCCGCCAGGATGGGAAGGGAGCAGCCCACCAGCTTGGCACACAGCACGGTGCCCACCAGCGTGCAGCACACTACCAGCGCCACCATGGGCGTCACGGTGGGATTGTGCAGCAGCCAGCGGTCAATGAGCATCATCTTCACAAAGTTGGCCGCTGCCAGACAGATGCCGCAGATGATGGATACCCGGAATTCCTTCCAGATGACCTGCAGCAGATCGGAAAAGCGGACCTCGTTCAGGGACAGGGCGCGGATGATGGCGGTGGAGGCCTGGGTGCCGCTGTTGCCGCCGGTGCCGGAGAGCATGGGGATAAACGAGGTCAGGATGGCGCAGGACGCCAGGGCGTCCTCAAAGTGGGTGAGGATGATGCCGGTGAAGGTGGCGGAGAGCATCAGGATCATCAGCCAGGGGGTGCGGGCCTTCCAGGTCTCGAACACACCGGTCTTGAGGTAGGGCTTGTCGGAGGGCAGGATGGCGGCCATCTTCTCGATATCCTCGGTGGTCTCCTCCTGCAGAACGTCGATGGCGTCGTCGACGGTGACGATGCCCACCAGGCGGTTCTCCCGGTCCACTACCGGCAGAGCCAGGAAGTCGTACTTGCTCAAGGCCTGGGCCACCGTCTCCTGGTCGTCCATCGTCTGGACAGAGACGATGTTGGTCTCCATGATGTCGCCGATCCTGGCATCGTCCTCCGCCAGCAGCAGCGTCCGGATGGTCACCAGGCCGATGAGGTGGCGGTTGCTGTCGATGACGTAGCTGACGTTGATGGTCTCCTTGTCCGGCCCGGTGCGGCGGATGTGCTTCAGAGCGTCCTCCACCGTCAGGTGCTCCTTCAGATCCACGAACTCCGTGGTCATGATGCTGCCGGCGGAGTCCTCCGGATACTTCAGGATCTCGTTGATGCTCTTCCGGGTCTCCGGATCGGAGTGGCGGAGGATGCGCTTGACCACGTTGGCCGGCATCTCCTCCACGATGTCCACGGTATCGTCCAGATACAGCTCGTCCAGCACTTCCTTCAGCTCCGTGTTGGAGAAGCCCTGGATCAGCAGCTCCTGTTCGTCGGAGTCCAGTTCCACGAACACCTCCGCCGCCAGTTCCTTGGGCAGCAGGCGGAACACCAGCGGCATCCGCTCCGGGCCCAGATCCTCCATGATGAGGGCGATGTCCGCCGCCTCCATGGGAAGCAGGAGGTCACGCAGCTCGGCGTAACGCTTTCGGACGATCAGATCCTCAATTTTTTCTACCAGCTCCGCCCGTTCGTTTTCATTCTCATAGTCAAACACGCGCGTGTCCTCCTTTCCCGAAATAGTGCGGCCCGATGATACAAAAGCCCCGGCCGCTCCGTCCGGAAACAGCCGGGGATATCAAAATCCGCCGCCGGAAGCCCACAGGCTCCGCACCGTTCAAGCTTTAGCCTCACAAGGCGGTGCAGTTGCGTTAGATGATACCTTGACATTCGATATCGCCTGTTCAAACCCTCTCATGATGTCTCCATCACTCTGCGGCAGCAACCCATATCCCTGTGGTAGCCTTACCTACCGGACGTTATATAATTAGGGTCTACTGAATGGCTGGAACATTTGGAAATCTCGGAAAAATGACCAGCTCGCCGAGGTCAAAATCGTAGTCCAGAGCCCAACCGCAGTCAGGCGCAAAAAGGAGACGTAGTTTGCGCTCCATATTTGCGG
>JALFSO010000118.1 GCA_022778785.1 Dysosmobacter sp.
CGATGCGGTTACCCCTGCCTTCCGTTGGTCCTATGTGCTGATTCCCCTGGGTGTTGTCGCCGTAGCAGGCGCGGGGATCGGCGGAGCGCTGCTGTTGAAGCACAGAAAAGAAAACGCTGATGAGGAGGACGCGGAAGAATGAAGAAAATGATGAGTCTTTGCCTGAGCCTTTGCCTGACGGCTGCTCTGGCCGCTCCCGCCTATGCGCTGGAGTATACCATTGACGCCCCTGACGAGCCGGAATTTGGAACGCCCACCTCCATTGAGGTGGCGCATACGGCAGACGGCGGGGCAATGAAAAACGAGGATGTGAGCAAGAATGCCGCCCTCATCCCTCCCGGCTTCGGAACGCCCAGTATGGACGCCATGAATACCGGGACTTACCACACGCCGAATCTGGCCCCCGGCGGAAAGCCCGCTACCGGCGCAGTCATCGGCGGCAACTCCGCGGCTGTCGTGGAACCCGGCAGTGCGGTGGTCACATCCCCCTCCAATACCGTGATCTCCACCGGCTATACCGAGGTCACCTCCGACCTCTACTACTCGGCGGGATATCTGGGTACGCTGAAGATCCCCGCTCTGGATCTGAGCGTGAAGGTCTACCAGGGTACGGAAAGCAAGACGCTTGCAAAGGGCGTCGGCCATTTCGAGGAAACCAGCATCTGGAATGGCAATGTGGCGCTGGCGGCACACAACAGGGGCGTGAACAACTACTTCGGACAGATCCACACGCTGGAGATCGGGGACAAGATCACGCTGACCACCAAGCTGGGGACTCGCACCTACAAGGTGACCAATGTCAGCAAGGTCAGCGAAACGGACCGCAGCGGTCTTGCCGCTTCCGGCGAAAATATGCTCACGCTCTACACCTGCGTCCGCAACCAGCGGGACGCTCGCTGGTGCGTCACAGCGGCGGAGGTTTGATTTTCTCCCTTTTGCCAGATCGGTTCTGTTCGACTTTTGCCCAGACCTTGTGCTATGTTGATGCTGCAAAGAGCTTTCCACAAAGTACATGAAAAGACACGGAGGGTAGAATATGAACAGGATCAAAAATGCAGGAAAGAACATGAGCATCATGCTCACCGGCGTGGCTATGGGCGCTGTGCTGACCGGTGGGTCAATCGCGGCCGCGGCAGGCATTGTGGCGGAACCGACCTGGCAACCCATCTTCGTGGATGGCCGCCAGGTCCAGATGACAGCCTACAACATTGCGGGTCATAACTATGTGAAGCTCCGGGACATCGGTGAAAAAGTGGGGTTCAATGTCTATTGGTCCGACGGCGTTCAGGTAGACAGCGACGCTCCCTACACCGGCGAAGCGCCGAAGCAGGAAGTCCCGACAAGCAGCATGACCCAGGACCTATCAGAATCCCGGCAGGAGATCGTAGACCTGACCAATGCTCTGCGCCGGGAACACGGGCTGCCGGAACTCTCTGTGGATGAACGGCTCATGGAAGCCGCACAGAGCTGCTCCGCACAGGGCTTCACCGCGCACCATAACCGGGAAGAGTGCGAGGCGGTGCTGGAGAGCGGATACCCCTATGGCTTCGGCTCCAACCTGACGGTGTTCACTGCCGGTTCCGCTTCTGGCATCGCACAGAGAGCGGTCTCCAACTGGAAAAATTCTCCCGGACACTTGCGGACGATGCTTGACCCGGATTGTGACAGCATCGGCGTCGGCATCACCGTGAATGGCGGCAGGACCTACTGCTATATGTTCGTAGGCAACCCCACAGCCAATAATCCCTACGCTTAATGTTCTCCTCCTGCCCGGGCCTTTCAGCTACTGCTGAAAGGCTCTTTTTTTGTTGCCAAATTACGAAAAGAAAGGAAGTATCTGCTCCATGAAAAGATTGCGGCATTCTTTGAAAACCCGTGTAACGGCACTGCTGCTTGCGCTGGTTTGTGTGCTCGGACTTTTCCCGGCAACCGCCTTCGCGGCCGGTACCGATTCGATCAAGCTGGAGAGCTTCGGCATGTCCGGCGTTTCTTATAAGTCGGCAAGTCTCGGTACCTGTACGCTGCATCAGATGTACTACGACTACGGCGGCAAGACCACCGTTGGTTTCTGCGGGACCAAGGGCGGCGGCATGGGAAAGTCCCTAATCGGACAGACATGGGGGAATCCCCAGGCCATCTCCAATTCCACCGTCAAGATGATGATGGCCTACTACTATTCCCACTCCACCGGCACCTTCACTGACGAAGCCCACGCCCTCGGCGTGGATGACGTATGGGGACCTGAGTATACCTGGTATATGAATGCCTGGGTGCAGGCCATCGTCTGGCGCTATAAGGCAGGCTCCCTCGGTGATCCCGTAACTGCCAGTGCCGAGGAACTGATGTATGTCTGGAACTCTCTCAAAAACGCGAATTACACCAGCATCGACCAGGCCTGCGACGGCACCACGTTCCGGGACAGAACGCAGTATATCTTCGACCTCGGTAACCGCGGTGTGTGGGGTGAGTGCGATGTGTACGAGTATTTGTTCACCGGCTCCGGCACCAGTTCCCATCCCGCGAATACCGTGCAGGCTGTTGTAGTCGGTGAGCTCAGCATGGACATCACCGAGGAACAGTACAAGCTCACGGTCAAGAAAGTAGATACCACCAACCCCACCAAGGGACTGGCTGGTGCGAAATTCCACATTGAAGCCCAAAACGGCTCTTTCTCCAAGGATATCACCACCGGTGCCGATGGGACCTATACGCTGTCCCCGCTGGATGCCGGCACCTACGCCATCACAGAAACGGCTGCCCCGGACGGCTATGCAATCGATAACGCCGGTCCTGAATATGTCGTCCTCCCCAATGGCACCAGCAATAGCGTGACCGTCACCTTTACCGATACGCCCAGCATCACGGCAACGGGTAATATCCGCAAAGTCGATGCAGATAATCCCAGCCATGGCCTTGCCGGCGCGGTCATCAAAATTACCGGCGTTGATAATAACTTTACCGGCACCTACACCACCGGCGCTGGCGGCGCTCTGAGTGATGTGCCTTGGGATACCATGCCAGTGGGAAGCTATGTGGCAACGGAAGTGACGCCTCCCGATGGTTATTCCCTCAGTAAAGATGCCAGCAAGGTGCGGCAGGAGTTTTACTGGGATGGTAAGACGAATGTGTCCCTTGTTTTTGAGAATGATGCCAAGGTAAAGGTCCAGCTCATCAAACTGGATGATTCCGACAGGCCGCTCTCCGGCGCGGTATTCAACATCCTTAAGGATGGCCAGCTGGTCGGCACGGAAGCCACAGATGCCTCCGGCAAGATCACGGTCACCAATGTCACGGAGGGTATGTATACCTTCGTTGAAGTGTCCGCCCCCGCACCCTATGCCAAGCTGACCTCTCCCGTCTGCGCCCACGTGGATCAGGCCGTTGTCAATGGCGGTGGCACAGTCACGGTGACGGCCAAAGACCAGAAGCTCCCCAATTTGACCATTAAGAAGCTGGACAAGCAGAACAAGCTGCCTGTTGCCGGAACTGTGTTTGAGATCAAGGGCATCCACTACGGCTACCATCAGGACGTCACGACAGACACTTCCGGCAAGGCCGTTCTGACTGCTATTCCCGTAGACAGCTATGAGGTCACGGAGAAGTCCGTGCCCAAGCCCTATGTCCTGGACGAAACCAACACCCAGACAATTTATCTGGGTCCCGGTGATGATCAGCAGCTTGTTTTCGAGAACCTGAAGCAGCCCCAGCTGACCATCTCCAAAATCGACGCGGACGATTCCAGCCCGGTCGCTGGAACTGTTTTTACCGTAGAGGGCATTGACAGCGATTACCGCAGTGACTGGACCACTGGCGAAGACGGCACTGTTACCGACCGCGTCGCCCCTGGCACCTATCGGATCACGGAGAAATCCGTTCCCGCGCCCTATTATCTGCCGGATAAGGACGCGGACCGGGTCCAGACCATCAGCCTGAACGCGGGTGATGATAAGAGCATCACGTTCAAAAACCGCAAAATGCCTCTGCTGACCATCTACAAGGAGGACAGCGTCGCAGGTGCTGATGTGGAGGGTGCCAAGTTCCACATCACCTATACCAGCAACGGCG
Organism: Dysosmobacter sp.; assembly: GCA_022778785.1. Lineage (GTDB taxonomy): Bacteria > Bacillota > Clostridia > Oscillospirales > Oscillospiraceae > Oscillibacter. The sequence continues at coordinate 4,066 of JALFSO010000118.1, forward strand.
AATCCGCCGAGGCGCCCGCAACCATCGACTATGGCTATTTCCTCACGGATTCCCATGGCGAGATCAAACTTCATGAGTCCGGTAAGCGCCTGTACCCCGGCGAGTACACCGTAACCGAAGTGGAACCCGCTCCCGGCTTCCAGATGAAAGAGCCCTCCACGCAGAAGGTCATCCTTCACGGCAGCGAGAGCAAGACCCTGACGTTCCAGAACACGCCCCTCAATGCCATCATCGTCGAGAAATACGATAGCGTCACGCACGAAGCTCTGCCTGGGGCCACGTTCCAGCTGAGATTCCTGGGCGGCACTTCCGGTACCGGCGGTACCGTCATTGGGCAGAAGATCACCGGCAAAAACGGTACCGCCATCTGGACGGGGTTGACTGCCGGCACTTACATTCTGGAGGAAGTGGACCCCGCGGATGGATATAGCATCATCCAGTCCTCCGAAACTGTCTATCTGGCGGACAGCGGTGAACAGAGTGTAGTCACCGTGCCCTTCGAAAATGCCCCCGATGGCATTCTGCTGATCCGTAAGGTCTGCTCCGTCAATTCCAGCGTGACGCTGGCCAATGCGGAATTCAAAGTGACTTATGCGGATGGCACCCTGATTGGCGATGCCAATGGCATTTTCAAGACGGATGTCAACGGCGAGATCCGCATTGACGGCCTGAAGCCCGGCAAGAGCGTGATCGTCACAGAAACGAAAGCGCCTGATGGCTTCCTCATCGACACCCAGTCCCAGGCGATTCAGATCAAAGAAGGGCGCACAGTATCCCTGACTTTTGCCAACCAGCCCAAGGGAAAACTGATCATCCAGAAGCGGGACAGCGCCACGGGGCAGCCTTTGTCCGGCGCGGAGTTCCGTGTGACCACTGCCGCTGGCTGTGAAGTCGGTCTGGATGGCGTCATCGGTACCGCAACGCTTACGCAGAATGGTATTTTCACCACTGATGCGCAGGGAGAGATCCGCATCTCCAATCTGGCTCCCGGCACCTATGTCATCAATGAGATCAAGGCCCCGGACGGCTATGTCATGGATGCGGCTTCTACCAATGTTGTCATTGGGAAAAATGGCGATACCCAGACCGTGGTTGTGAAAAACTCCAAAGCCGGTTCTTTGGTCATCCTGAAGAAAAACTCGCTGAACGGAGAGCCGTTGGAGGGCGTGACTTTTAAGGTCACAACTTCTACGGGTGAATATGTGCCGGACGAGAATGGCCGGATCAGCAGCAATGGTCT
>JALFSO010000012.1 GCA_022778785.1 Dysosmobacter sp.
CTGTATCCTCTGTAAACCGATGACGGAAATTATAACTCACTGTGGAAAAATGCGGCGTTTCCTCCTGCAGCGTATATCCCAGGAACCAGCGGTATGCCACATTCAAGCCAACTTCTTCCGCTGTTCTCCGCAGGGATGGCAGTCCGTACAGATGCTGGATCAGAACCATCTTGAACAGTACCACTGGGTCCACACTGGGCCGTCCGTTATCTTCGCTGTACAGAAGTTCCACCATTTCGTAGAGTCGGTTAAAATCTACCGCCGCATCTATTTCCCGCAGCAGATGATCTTTCGGCACCAAACTTTCTGTATCCACGATTTCTACGATTCCACGATCCAGCTTCCCTCGTTCAAGCATCTTTCATCACCCATGCTTATTTTACCATATAAATGCGAAAAAGCCCAGCTATGCTGGACTTTTTCGACAGCCTGTGCCCGGAGCGTTTGCTCCGGGCTTCATAGAGATAATATGTGATTGAAAAATGTGACCTTTACAGTTGAGCAGGGAAAGATCCCTTTGCATCCAGAAAGCAAAAAGTGTTGTCGTATTTGATGAAAAAAGATGTTTTAAAGAAAAAATATATAACATCATGGTAAACCAATTAAGAAAAGGAGATATTTACCATGATCAATCAAAAAGAATATTTAGAATCCGTAAAAAGCATGCGCAATCACACCAAACGTCTGGAACGTGAAGGAGACTATTGGACGCAGGAGGAACGGGATAAGCTGGTCTGGATGTTCAACAGAGGCGAGGGCATCACGGAGATTGCCATCCAGTTCCAGCGGACAGAGCCTGCTGTGATCCAGCAGATTGAAAAGCTGGACCTGTACCAGCGTAAAGAGAATCCCTCCCGCTGCCGTAATTCCATGAAACCGCTCGCTTGTTTATGTGACACCTGCCGGGCGGACAAAACAGCATGTCCCCGTTGCGTAGCTTGTGTAAATGCACAGGAGGAAATCTGATGTTTGAAGAATACGCGGATGTCCTGACGGCAGAAGAAGCCTGCGAGGCCCTCAGGATCGGCTGCAACGCCATGTACGACCTGCTGAACAGCGGCAAGCTGAAAGGCTACCGCAATGGCCGCGTCTGGCGGATCCCCAAGCAGGCACTTCTGGAGTACATCCTGACAAACGCGGGAATCAGAAAGTAGAGAGATTCTCTAAAAAATCGCAGGGCCGGCTGGATCATTCCAGTCGGTCCTGAAATCTTATCAACACTTCCCTTATCTCACGCATACGAGCGCCCACAGACAATGCTTACTTAATGACATTGCCTCGCCGAGGCCTTACTTTTTTATGAAAGATGACAGCGATTCATGTCTCCTTATATTATAGTGTACTGGTTTTTATCATCTCTCTCCAAGGACAGGTTTCAGAAAGGCTCCTATCGTACTTTTTCTAACCATTCATGCGCGGCAGTAACCGGTAGGCACTTGGAAAGTGCCTGCCGGGGACCGTTTTTCATCCAGCCGCTTCATATGGCCGTTATTTAGCTTTTTGCGGGCGCAAAGTTCTCCGGGTGGTCCTCCGGATAATCCGGTCGATATCCGCGCCATTCACATCATAGAGCTGCATTTGGGGTTTCCTGCGGGACCTGCTGGCAGGGTTTTTGTGCGGATGTGAAAAAGCACACAGACAGTCAGGAGATTTTCAAAAAAGGATTGGCGAGGCATTCATTGACATCCATGCAATAAAATGGTAAAATCATTGCATATCAGGCAAGGGCACCGTAATTCCACAGGATTACTGCGTTCTTGCTAATTTTGCAGGATTTTGCAAATTAGCTTTCATTTAAAGGGGGTAAAAGTTCAAAAACAGCGCATTTTTCGAGGATATCACGGATATTCTTGAAAAGCAGATGAAGCAGGAAGCAAAGAAGACAGTTAAGAAAGAAGGTACTATTGGTGCGAAAAATGAATTTCAGAAAAATTTCAGCTGCATTTATAGCCCTAATTATGGTGCTGAGCCTGATGCCGACCATAGCGTTGGCAGACGACAGTGCTGCAGAAACCATTGAGGACGCGATCCTCTACACCATCAACGACGGCGGCGAGCTGGAGTATAACGTGACCCATGCTGCTCCCGTCAGCGATACCGTTGCCGTCTCCGGCGAGGGTCTCGACTCTCTGGCGGAGTTGGAGGCTGTCATGGGCGAGGTGGACAAACCCGCCGTCGCTCTGGGAACTGATCCCGGCCAGCGCACCATCGGCAAGGCCGTCACTGCTGACCTGGGCCTGGACGCCGACGGCAGCGTGGTTTCCATCACTGTCACCGACATCAGCGAGCGTCCCATCGTGGGCATCTCCTGGAAGAAGGATACCATCGGCACGGACTATCAGGGATTTGCCGAGGCGTATGAGCGCAACGGCGCCATCGCCGTGTACCTGCCCCAGGTCCACAACGCCGAGGAGGCCCGGGAAGTCCTGAGCCAGATCGACGGCATCTTCTTCACCGGCGGTGAGGACTGGAATCCCTCCCTGTACGATGAGGTGCAGTCCCCCCACGGCTCCTCTGGCTGGAACGACGCCCGCGACACCTCTGACATCAACCTGATGCAGCAGGCTGTGGAGATGGACGTGCCTCTGTTTGCCGTCTGCCGCGGTGAGCAGGGCTTCAACGTGGCAATGGGCGGCGGTTTGATCCAGGACATCCCCTATTATCTGGGCCAGAAGGTCATCAGCGGCGAGATCGACGCCAGCCGCGTGACCCGCGTCATGTCCGGCGCCATCCCCTCCACCGTGGAGGGCTATGAGGATCTCTCCGACGAGATCAAGCAGCCCGTCCGGGATACCGGCTACACCTATTATGACGAGGACTACCAGAAGATTGGCAAGACCTATCTGGGCTACAACGAGGATACCCAGTCCTACGAGTACGCCGACTATGATACCGGCTGCGAAGAGGGCCATCTGCGCGTGAACATTGACGGCCTGATCCACAGCGGCGCTCCCTCCTACCATGAGCTGGAGGCCAAGAACGACGGCATCGGCGTCTCCGAGGATTCCAAGTGGCTGTATGACATCGTGGGCGATACCACCATTGATCTGGTGGCCACCGCGCACCACCAGGCCGTGAATCCCGAGAAGCTGGGCGACGGCCTGACCATCGTGGCCCGTTCCTCCGACGGCATCGTGGAGGCCATTGAGCATCAGGACAACCTGTTCGCTCTGGCCATCCAGTGGCATCCCGAGCGCGATGCCCTGGGCGATTCCTCCACCGCCGTGAAGAACGACCGCGACCCCGACAACGACCTGTGCAACGCTTTCCTGCGGGAGCTGGTGAAATACGCCGGCATCAACAGAAGCCGTACCGTGGCAGAGATCGTTGAGGATGCCATCCTCTACACCGTCAACGACGATGGCGAGTTGGAGTACAACGTGACCCACAGCGCGCCCGTGGCGGACGATGTCACGGTCAGCGGCCGCAGCATCACCTCCCTGGCCGCCCTGGTGAATACCATGGGCGAGATCGACAAGCCTGAGCCCGTCCTGAGCACCGACACCAGCAGCCGTACCATCGGCAAGGCTGTCACCGCCGATCTGGGCCTCAACGCCAACGGCGAGATCATTGAGATTACCGTCTCTTCCGTCGACATCCGTCCCGTGGTGGGCATCTCCTGGAAGAAGAACACCGTCGGCAAGGACTATCAGGGCTTCGCCGAGGCCTTTGAGCGCAACGGCGCCATCGCCGTCTTCCTGCCTCAGATCACCGACGCCGAGTCCGCCCGTGAGGTCCTCAGCGACGTCAACGGCATCTTCGTCACCGGCGGCGAGGACTGGAATCCCTCCCTGTACGATGAGGAGGCCTACATTCACGGTTCCTCCGGCTGGAACGACGCCCGCGACACCTCTGATATCAACCTGATGCAGCAGGCCATCGAGATGGACGTTCCCATGCTGGCCGTCTGCCGCGGTGAGCAAGGCTTCAACGTGGCCATGGGCGGCGGCCTGATCCAGGACATCCCCACCTATCTGGGCCAGAAGGTCAAGGCTGGTGAGATCGACGAGAGCCGCGTCACCGTTCTGCAGGATACCGTCTGGGTCAACGAGGGCGGCACCTGGGTCCAGGGCGCTTGCACCGCCGAGGGTGCTCCTCACTACCGTGTGGTGGTGGACGGCCTGGTCCACAGCGGCGGCACCGGCTACCATGTGCTGGACGCCGGCACCGATGGCATCGGCATCTCCGAAGACTCCAAGTGGCTGTATGACATCGTGGGCGACACCACCATCGACGTGGTGGCCACCGCGCATCACCAGGCCGTGAATCCCGAGAAGCTGGGCGACGGCCTGACCATCGTGGCCAAGTCCTCCGACGGCATCGTGGAGGCCATTGAGCATCAGGACAGCCTGTTTGCCCTGGCTCTGCAGTGGCATCCCGAGCGCGACGCGCTGGGCGACAGCCGCGGCGTGGACGTGGACAACGACCTGTGCAACGCCCTGCTGGGCTCCCTGGTGGAGTACGCCTCTGTCCACTATGAGCGCGAGAATCCCACCGGCAGCTACACCGGCGGCGGAAGCAGCAGCGGCAGCAGCGGCGGTTCTTCCTCCTCTTCTGTCACCTACACGGTGAGCGTTTCCGACACTGAGAACGGCACCGTCACCGTCAGCCCCAAGAGCGCCAAGGCGGGCGCCACCGTCACCATCACCGTGAAGCCCGACGCCGGCTTCGAGCTGGCCTCCATTGAGGTCACCGATCAGAACGGCAGCGGCATCACCGTCAAGGGCGACGACAGGACCTATACCTTCGCCATGCCCAAGAGCAGCGCCACCGTCACCGCCTCCTTCCAGGCCGGCGCGGCGTCCGCTGAGGGCCTGCCCTTCACCGATGTGTCCGACGACTTCTGGGCCTATGACGCCATCGAGTGGGCCTATGAGAACGGCTATATGAACGGCAAGACCGCCACCACCTTCCAGCCCGACGGCTCCGTGACCCGTCAGCAGCTGTGGATGATCCTGGCCCGTCTGTCTGGCGCCAACCCCGCCGACATGGCAGAGGCCCGGACCTGGGCCATGAGCACCGGCGTGTCCGATGGCAGCGATCCCGGCACCGCTGTCAGCCGTCAGCAGATGGTGACCATGCTGTACCGCTACGCGGGTCTGATGGGCTACACCATCTCCGGCACCGCTGATCTCGCCTCCTATCCCGACAGCGCCTCCGTGTCCGGCTATGCCCAGGACGCCATGAGCTGGTCCGTCGCCAACGGCATCGTCGCCGGTACTGCTTCCGGCACGCTGGATCCCGCCGGCACTGCCACCCGTGCGCAGTTCTCCGTGATCCTGATGCGGTTCTGCGAGAAGATGGCCTGACAGCAGCTTGTAAAACAGGCAGTGCCTGAGTCCGTTCACAGACAGGGCCGGAGAGACCTGCCCGTCATTCCCTGAAACCGGTCAGCCCGCCTGAACATACGCGGTTCAAAGCCAGCGCCCCCTGACGAGTTCATTCCCGTCAGGGGGGCGCAAATTTTCGTGTCCCGGCACCGCCGCCGCTCCAGCTTCATCGGGTAATCCCGGATAGCGGACTCCTGCTCCCGATAAAACCAGATTGCACGGAGAACCCTGCCTTTTTCGCCCGGTGGACATGCGCATATGAAATAAAAAATCCACACTTCAACCGTGCAGGAGTGGCGAATGCGTCTTGTAATTACTGTCGAAAGTGCTACAATAGAGCTGTTCATAAACCGGCTTTTTTCAGTTAAGCTGCCCAGAAAACGGCAAATTTGAAAAGAAGGTGACTTGTTCAACATGGAATGGACAATGACAGCCAACGCCCCGGGTCAGGTCTGCCTGATGCAGGGCAACGAGGCCATTGTGCGCGGAGCGGTGGAGGCGGGCATCAACTTCGCCGCGTCCTACCCGGGCTCTCCCTCCTCCCAGGTGCTGACGATGCTGGGAAAGATTGCCGGGGAACGGAATTTCTACGCGGAGTGGTCCACCAACGAGGTCTGCGCCATGGAGGCCTGCGTGGGCGCGTCTCTGGCCAACGCCCGGGCGCTGTGCATCGTAAAGCAGAATGGCCTTCTGTGTGTGGCGGACGCCCTCCACTGCGGCGCCCAGCACGGCGTGAAGGGCGGTCTGGTGGTGGTAACCTCCGACGACCCCAGCGCACACTCCAGCACCAATGAATTCGACTCCCGGTATCAGGCCATGTCCGCCAGCCTGCCCATGCTGGAGCCCACCAGCATGCAGGAGACCAAGGACATGATTCCCTACGCCTTTGAGCTCTCCGAGCGGACGAAGCAGATCGTCATCGTGAGGCTCACCACCCGGGTGTGCCACGGCCGGGGCAACGTAACCCTGGGTCCCCTGCCGGAAAAGCCCCATCCCCTCCAGACCGTGGGCGAGTGGGACCGGCTGGTGTGCGTCTCCTACAAGCATGCCGACATGCTGCGGAAGTTGGACGCTCTGCGGCAGGAGTTTGAAAGCTGCCCCTTCAACCACTACACCGGTCCGGAACAGCCCAAAGAGCTGATCGTGGCCGGCGGCACCGGCCGGCTCTACGCCCAGGAGGCCATCCGCCGGCTGGGCCTGGAGGACCGGGTGGGCCTGCTGAGTCTGGCCACCGTGTGGCCCCTGCCGGAGCAGTACATCCTCAGCCATCTGAAGGGCGTGGAAAAGGTGCTGACACTGGAGGAAGTGGACCCGGTGCTGGAGCACAATCTGGAAGCCATCGCCGGGCGGAACCAGCTGCGCGTCACCTTCTCCGGCCGGTCCGATGGGGCGCTGCCCAAAATTGGGGAACTGGACCCGGACAACGTGATGGCCGCCGTGTCCGCCCTCACCGGCGCGGCCCTGCCGGAAAAGCGGCCCACCTCGGAGCTGGAGCTGCCGGAGCGGGACCTGACCTTCTGCGCCGGCTGTCCCCACAGGGCCACGTTCTATCTGCTGAAAAAGGTGATGCGCCAGGAGAAACATCCCGGCGCCGTGGTGGGCGACATCGGCTGCTACATCATGTCCGGCCAGTCCGCCGGCCACTTCGCCTTCCAGGCCTGCAACTGCATGGGCTCCGGCGTCAACCTGGCGGAGGGCCTGGGCCAGCTGACCAACTACGGCCTGGACCAGAAGGTGGTCACTGTCTGCGGCGACTCCACCTTCTTCCACACCATCATGCCCGGTCTGGTGAACGCCACCTATCACAACGCCAACATGCTGCTGATGGTGCTGGACAACTCCGCCACCGCCATGACCGGCTTCCAGCCCCATCCCGGCACCGGTCTCACCGCCATGGGCGCCCAGGTAAAGCCCATGAATATCCAGAAGATCGTGGAGGCCATCGGCTGCGACGTGGAGGTGGCGGACCCCTTTGACGTGGAGAACACGGAAAAGGTGCTGCGCCGTCTGCTGCACAAGTCCGGCATGAACGTGCTGATCATGCGCCAGCCCTGCGCCACGCTGATGAGCAAGCAGAGCCGGAAAAAGCCCCGGGTCTACGTGGACCAGAGCAAGTGCCAGGGCGAGGGCTGCGGCTGCGACAAGTACTGCAGCCGTGTCTGGGGCTGCCCCGGCAACACCTGGGATTTCCAAAACAACAAGGCGTACATCGACCCCGTCACCTGCGTGGGCTGCGGCGTCTGCGCCAAGCTCTGTCCCAACGGGGCCATCAAGGTGGAAGGCGGTGAAGACGCATGAAAGCACTGAAATTCGACCCGCTGAATATCGTCATCTGCGGCATCGGCGGTCAGGGCAACGTACTGGCCTCCGAAGTGGTGGGCAGCGCCATGAATGACCGGGGCTATCACGTGGCCGTGGGCGAGACCTACGGCGCCTCCCAGCGGGGCGGCTCCGTCATGAGCCACGTGCGGGTGTCCGCGGACAAGGAGATGTGCGTGCTGATCCCCTCCGGCGAGGCCCACATCATCATCGGCTTTGAGCCGCTGGAGACGCTGCGCATGGCCCGGAAATACGCCGGGCCCGACACCATGATCGTCTACGATCCCCGCCCCGTCTATCCCCTGGGCGTTTTGCAGGGGATACAGACCTACCCCTCCATGGAGGACATCACGGAGGAGATCCGGTCCCTCTCGGCGGCAGCCTACGCCGTTCCGGCGGCGGACATTGCCATGGAGGTGGGAGACTCCCGCTCCGCCAACATCGCCCTGCTGGGCGCGTTCACCCAGCTGCCGGACAGTCCCCTCAGCCGGGAGGATCTGGAGAAGATCCTGACCCAGCGGTTCCGGGGCGCGGTGCTGGAACTGAACCAGCGGGCCTTCGCCATGGGCTGTGAAGCGGTCAGCGGAAAAGGAGGCGCTGTCTGATGGATATGATCACGGTACATCTTCTCCACCCTTCGGAGGACAGGGAGCTGACGCTGCGGCTGCCCCGGGACACCCGGCTCTCCGCCCTGACGGCCATGGCCTGTGAGCGGAAGTTTGTGGAGCCCCAGAAGCCCGGCTATTCCTATCTCTATCAGGACCATCTGTGCGGCTCGGGCCACACCCTGGGTGACTACATCCCGGCGGAGGCCGCGGAGATCACGCTGCGGATGTTCGGCTTTCCGGCCATCATGGTGTAAGGGGGGAACACAACATGCTGAGTACGATCGCATTGGACACACAGGTCATCCGGCCGGGCCTCTGCACCGGCTGCGGCGCCTGTCAGGGAATGTGCCCCTACTGGGACTCTGTGGAGGGGCGCACCATCTGCTACTTCGACTGTGAGAGGCCCGACGGCCGCTGTCAGCGGTTCTGCCCCCGGATGCCCACCGATCTGGACGCCCTGCGCAGGCAGTTCTTCCCGGCGGAGACCATTCTGCCGGAGATCGGCCCCTTCCGGGGTCTGTACCTGACCCGGGCGGCGGACGCTTCCCTCCGCGCCAACGCCCAGCACGGCGGCACCATGACCGCTCTGGTGGAGCTGGCGCTGAAAGAGGGGTTCATCGACGCGGCGGTGCTGACCCGCTCCCGGGGCGGACTGGAGCCGGAGGGCGTTCTGGCCACCACGGCGGAGGAGGTCCGGGCCTGCTCCGGCAGCAGCTTCCAGATCCCCCCTACCCTGTCGGTTCTGAACCGGGCGCTGCGGGAGGACCGTTGCCGCGCCATCGGCGTGGTGGGCACCCCCTGCAAGACCCTGGCTGTCTATAAGATGAAGGCCACCCCCCTGGCGGAGAACGACAACCACGCGGAAAACATCGGCATGGTGTTCGGTCTGTTCTGCGGCTGGGGCCTGGACTGGGAGGGCCTCCGGGATCTAACGGTGAAGCACGCCGATCCGGAGTCCGTGTCCCACATGGACATTCCTCCCAGCAAATATCACTCCCTGGAGCTGCGGCAGGGCGACGGGACCGTGTCCGTGGATCTGGACGAAGTGACGCCTCTGGTGCGCTCCGGCTGCCGTTACTGCACCGACATGACTGCCGAGTTTGCCGATCTCTCCGTGGGCGGCGCCCGCAGCGCCGACGGCTGGGATGTGGACAAGGGCTGGAACCAGGTCATCGTCCGCTCCGAAAAGGGCGCGAAGCTGCTGGAGCTGGCCCGTGAAAAGGGCGTTCTGGAGTTTAAGGACGTGCCGGAGAGCGGCCTGGAGAAACTAAAAAAGGCGTCTCTCGGCAAGAAGCGCACCGGCGTCCGGAACCTGCGCCAGCTTACCGGCAGTGACAGTGATCTGGGCTATCTGAACCCCAGCAAGGCACTGTTTCAGGAGCTGTAAACTGTGTCTTTGAAAACCGACGAAGCCACCATGGGTGTTTTACACCCATGGTGGCTTTTTGGCAGATGGAAACGATGATTCTCCTAACCTGCTTGGCAATACGAAGAGTTAACAGCATCGTTTACACTAGAACGCGAAGAAACAACTGGGTTTCTTTTCAAAAACCGTCAGAAAGGAAGATTGCACCATAATCTGTATCACAGAAATTCAGCACATGTGCCTTATGACCACGAACGTCTTCAGGGTCCTGCTCTTATTCCCGGGTCAAAAGGTCAGGGAGATGGGATACTTCTGGTTCATAGCGCACGGATTTGGGCGATGATGCCGGAACTGATGCCCTGGAACATGAACTGGGCTATGCAGCCAAAGGAGATGTCAAAGTCATACAGGTGAGAAGAGAAGACGCAGAACAAGCCGATGAACAGAGCAAAGCCGTTCATGCGCAGGTGTTGCCTTGGGACGGAGTAACCTTTTACAACGGCCGAAACATGAAAGTAATCTGATATAAAGGAGAATCGCATATGTTCAATTACAACAAAACAGATTACAAACAACAGGTAGAAATCATGAGACGCTGCACGGCAAACGCTCTGGACGGAAGCGATATATGGATCTGGAGCACTGAATATGAAAACTGGCTCAAAACGCTCTTCTTCTCCAATGTTGACATTACTCTGATGGCGAATTATGCAAATTGTCCGGAAACGGAGATCATGAAAAAGATCATAGAGATGGACCTCTACAATCAATATGATTTTCCCATTTTACATCTTAATGAGAGGGCTGCGGATATTCCGCAGGGAGCGCAGCACAACATTGACCCGTATGCCCTGTCCGTTGAACTGCTGCGCAGAAGCACCCCGGCGTTTCATGTACGGCAGTTCGTGTGGACCAAGGAAAAAGTGGAATGCCTGCGCGAGATGTTCTATGGATCAGAGGGCATTACAAAGATGGCACTGGTGCTTGGCTGTACGGAGCCAATGGTAATGGAGAAGATCCTGGAAGAGCATTTGTACTTCCGCATGAATTTCCCGATTTTCAGCTATACCATTGACGAGTCCGAGTATGTTGCTGAAGAGATTGACGGAGAAGTGGCTTTCAGAGAGTTTCACGTAGCAAATGACCTGAAGGCCCCCGGGAAAGACGAAACTGCATCCGAAAAGGAAACGGACTGAAAAAGCATATGCAAAACGATCAGGACGGCTGGATCATTCAGCCGCCCTGATCGTTTTTAAGGAAGTCCATTCATTTGGGACGTGCCGCCAGTTCAACAAAATAATACGCGCTGCGTCTCACAAAATCTTCAAAGGAAAGACCGTCTAACAGAGACTCCTGATGCAGCTCTGCCAGCAAAACTGTCAGTTTGCGCTTGATTTTCCGTGTGCCAGAAAGCGTGTGTTCCCTTTCATCATATATTCCCGGTGAAAATGGCTGGCAACGGGATAGAGATCTCCCAGCAGGTATTGATGAATACGGCACACATGATTGACGGAAAAGTGCCTCTGAATGCAATGGCTCAGAATATGGTGAAAACCACCATTGCAGTATTGGCGGTGGTATGAGATTTTGACTACTAAAACGATGGAAGCAAATTTTTCAACGTCAAAGATATCAAAAGCCGAATCTCCCAGAAGCGCCGGGCTGAATAAATTCCTTTTTATCTGGCATGGGAGCTGCTGCCCCATCGTGCTAATGTCCGTACATCGTCCGAATATATGCATGGAGCTGTTCCATATAGTCTGTCAGCGTACTCTCGAGGAGGTATTCATTCTCCGTGTGGAAGTTAACACCTTGGGGGCCGAACAGCACCGTAGGGATACCGAGACTGTTATACAGGACATTTCCGTCGCTGACGCTCTGATTCACCCGCAGCACCGGCCGGTATTGGAACTGCTGATCCAGGAGCCGTGTCAGTTCCGCCAGATGGGGCTCCTCTTCTGAGAGGCAATAGGATGGATAGCTGGGGATCTCTCGATGGATGGTGAGACTGCCCCGGCCCACCCGCTCCTCATAGAGTTCGTAGACATCCGTGATAAAATCCTCCGCCGATTCCGTAGGGCCCAGCTGCTTGTTGAGCAGGCAGCTGCACGACTCCGGAATGTTCAGACTGTACCCCGGATACCGGCTCTCGATCTTCAGGCAGCAGTGGGAACCGCAGGCTCCCTCCCGATACCGGGCGCCATAGACCTGATTCACCGCGTTCAGCAGCTCTGTCATGCAGTCGATGGCGTTGACGCCCTTCTCCGGCGTGGATGCGTGACCGCCGCTGCCGGTGACTTCAAAGCGCAGCAGGATCTTTCCAGTGGCGCCGATGACGATGTTGTCATAGTGGGGTTCCGCCATGATGAAAAAGGTATCCGGCGGGACCGGTCTCCCCTGCTGAGCCTGCTCCACATAGGCGTTGGCGCCAATGGAGAACCGTTCCTCGTCCGCCAGACCGACGAACTCCACATCAGCGTTCAGCCGGACGCCCTCTCCGTGCAGCTTCTTCAGTACGGTGAGTTGTGCGGCCAGACCGCCCTTCATGTCTCCGGCGCCCAGACCCCGCAGACGATCTCCGTCCCGGGTCAGCACGTAGGGGTCCGTACGCCAGCGATCCGTAGGCGGCACGGTGTCCAGATGTCCTCCCAGAATCAACTTCCGGGGGGCAGGTCCGTCCCCTGTCTGCCATCTTCCGATGATGTTGTAACTCTTGCCAGAGACATGCTGTAAAGTAGTCTCCATATTCAGTTCTTCCCGGAGGAACTGCTCCAGAAACCGGGCGTGGGCCTCCTCGTTCCGGGACTCGCTGGGGATGGCCACCAACTGTTCCAGCAGCTCCAGGCACTTCTGCTGTTCAGTCATGCTTTCCTCCCGTATTCCGCATAGGAGCGGCGGCTGGGCGTGATGGCCAGCCGTGCCGCCAGTTCCGCCGCGGCCAACGCCAGAAAGGCGGGATCGATGACCTTGATGTCATACTTCCGCTCCATTTCCTCACCGTACTGGGCCAACCCCAGACAGCCCAGCACCACCGTGTCCGCGCCGTACTGTTCCACGGCAGTGCGGCAGGCGGCGTCCAGACAGGCAAGGGTCTGGTCCTTGTTTTCCCGCAGGTCTGTCACAGGGATGTCCAGAGACAGGACTGCGCACATCTTCTGCTGCGCCGTCCTGTTTTTCATCAGTCGCCGGCGGGTGCGGGAGATGTTCCCCGCTGTGGTGGTGATGACAGCAAAACGGTTGGAGAGGATATCCGCCGCGGCCAGCGCCGTCTCGCCGGGTCCGATGACCGGAATGGACACATTTTCCCGGATGGCGTCCACTGCCAGATCGCTGAAACAGTAGACCACAAAGGCGTCGAAGCCCTCCCGCTGGGCCCGGACGGCCGCCTCGATCAGCAGCGGACCGGCCAGAACTTCGTCTGGTTGTGTCAAGATAGACATACACTTTTCTCTGTAAAATTACGGCAGCCCACTTTTCAGTGGGCCGCCTTTGCATCGGGATACTGTTTGGACTAAACAATCATATTCACTCCCGATTGACACAATGTTATCTATGAATAGGGTACGCGGTTAAATCAATGCTCGTCAGGAAAGTTGAGCTTTATCGCTATGTCCCCTACTCTGACACAATATGGGTTTTTGACTTGACGCAGATAGCTAAACCATCTGTCAATGGGGGGGCAGTTTCTCATCGATCTTGATCGTCCGAATATCAATAAGTTGAGATTTATCTACGGTTCTGATATCGACCTTCCGCATAGCCTCCCATTGCTATTGATTGTCCTCCTTTACTTTTGCTGCCTCATTGACACACCGCATAGCATTCAAACTGCGGGGATAGCCGATATAGGGCAGACACTGGGAGATGATCTTGATGAGGAACGCCTTGTCGTTGCCGATCTTCATATTTGCGGCAGCATGGCTGGTAAGCTGCGGTTCACAGCCGCCCTGGGCTGTCAGGAAGCAGAAGGTGATCATTTCCCGCTGTTGGTAGGTAAGGCCTTTTCGGGTGTAGTAATCACCAAAGCAGTTGTCCGCCAGCCAGAGGTTAATATGGCGGCTCTCCTCGGGTCCGAACTTCCAGAAGTCCCGCATGTGTTCGCCGAAGATATCCACCTGAGCCTGCGTTCCCGCCTCCCGGCGGTTTTCCGTGGTGGTTGTAGCCTGCCCCTCCAGCGGGAGGGCGACCCCCCGCTCTGCCAGCACCTCGTTGACTACCTGCAGGAAGGGAGATACCCGGCCAATGCCAAGATAGGCCACGGCTTGATAGACGATCTCCTTGACTTCCACCGGCGTCACACCGAAGTTGAGTGCGGCGCTCATCTGGCAGTGGAACTCGTCTACTCCCTGGCAGCCCAGCAGGGTCGCCAGGATCGCCATAAACCGGGTGCGGTCATCCAGATCATCCTGGTTCACCACCTCGTCATAGGCGAAGTTATAGAATTGCTCCATAAACTCCGGGTCCGTGTCCAGCATGGTGGAGTGACTTCCCGGAAACATTTTCTCGTGATATGCCTTTGCAGCTTCCGTAATTGCCATATTGTCCTCCTTCAGACGTTCTTGCTCATCTCATAGGCTTCCTGCATGTACCGGGTGGCACGAATGGTTCCGGCCTCGTATACGCCCTTGCCCTCGATGACGCCCATTTCCTTTGCCCCGTCCAGACAGGCGGCGAAGCCCCGAAAACATTCCAGGGTACAGTCCAAGACAGTGTCGCTGTCCTCGGCGGCAGTCATGATGTAGTAGAACTCCTTATTGGGAATATTGGTCCACCGGGCCACAGAGCGGTCAATGACCGCCTTCATCTGGGCGTCGATAGAGTAGAAATACACCGGGCTTGCCACGACGATCACATCGGCAGCCTGCATCTTATCCAGGATCTCCGCCATATCGTCGGGAATGGCACACTTGCCGCCGCTCTGCTTGCAGTAGTATTACGTTGGACTTCAAATGCCGGTATTACGAAACCGCAAAAGAAGCAGGGACCACTGCCGTTCCCCGGAACATGCCGCCGGAGGAAATTCCGGAACTCTGCCACGATGCGAGAATAACACTCCGTCAACTTCCCAAAATAGAGTAAATCTGAAAAGAACCAGGACATTCGCCAGGCTTTGGCAGATGTCCTGGCTCTTTTTGTAGCGGCAGGCTGTATCTTACCTTTTGATCTGCTGTGCCCATTTCAGGACATCTGCGTCTGAAGTGAGCTGCCGGTCCTCATTAAATCGGACATTAAGCCCGGCCTGAACACTGGCACCGGAGCATGCCTTTCCGAAGTCCTTAAAGGTATGGCCGATCCATCCGCCGTTGGTAGCAAAGGGATACACTGTTTTTCCGGACAGATCGGTGCTGTGCAGGAAGCTATTCATGGCCGGTGAGAAGGTATACCACCACACAGGCGTCCCCAAAACGACCGTATCGTACTGGGACAGGTCGATGTTCAGGGGCTGAAGTTCCGGCAGAAAGCCGCTGTTTACCTCCCGTTGGCCCTGATTCACCACATCGTCGTAGCTTCCGGTGTAGGGCTGGACGGTGTTGATTTCAGCCAACTCAGCGCCGATGGCTTTTCCAATCTTTTCCGCCACGCGGCGGGTGTTTCCTCCATAGGAGTAATAAATCACAATGCGTTTCATCCCGGACACCTCATTTCAGTTTGCCGTAATCTGTATCAGGTACCGGTTCGCACCACTCGTTCTTCGTCTCCTCGCCGGGAACCTCCACCGCCAGATGGGAGAACCAGCTGTCCGGTGCGGCTCCGTGCCAGTGCTTGACCTCCGCGGGGATGTTTATCACGTCGCCCGGATGCAGCTCCTGAGGCTCCTTGCCCCACTCCTGATAGTAGCCCCGACCGGAGGTACAAAGAAGAATCTGCCCGCCGCCGGATTTGGCGTGATGGATGCGCCAGTTGTTGCGGCAGCCCGGCTCGAAAGTCACATTGCCAATCACCACTTGCTCCGTTGACAGCATGTTTAAGTAACTCTGCCCCACAAAATACTGGGCAAAGGCAGTATTCTCTCCGCCCCGGGGAAAGATATCTTTGAATTCATTCATGTTCAGTCCCCCTTATGTTTGACCAGATACCGCAGCCACACGCTGCCGCCGTCCATGACCTTTGCCTCCTGTAAGGCAAAGCCAATAGGTGTATCGTCACTCAGCCCCTCCCGGGCCATGAACAGGGTCTGGGTGGCGGGAGAACCGTCCGCAGCGGGGGCCACGACAACGCTCACCTCATCGCACATTCCTGCCCGGAGAAAGGACCAGTTCAGAGCTGCGCCGCCTCCCAGCATCAGGGTTTCGATGCCGAATAGCTCCTTCAGCTTGGCCAGAGCCAGTTCATAGTCCAGTGCATCCTCTCCGGCGATGATGTAGGAGATGCCCAGCCGGCGCAGGAAGTCCTTATATGCGTTGGTTGCCTTGCCAGTCAGGACTTCAATGACATGAGCGGTGGTGTCGATGTAGGTCAAGGTGCTATTTTTCCAGCCCAGCTTGCCGGAGGGATCCACGGAGACATAGTACATATCGGCGCTCTTCGCCACATAATCGCCATCCGGAACCGCCGGGGCATTTTCATCCAGTTCAGGTTTTTCGTAGAAAGTAAAATTATCGTCGGTGGTCACCCGGCCGGACAGCCAACCTTGATGCTTGTAGTAGGGTGCTTTGCCGAAGGAAATGTTATAAAATACATCACCGGCGGCCTCGCCCTCCGGGGTCTCCATGTACTTGCCCATGATCTTCCCATCCAGAGAAGTCATCATATGGCAGAAAATATAAGGTCTGTTCATATTGTGTATCTCCTCTTGATTACATTTTTCCGCCATAAACAGGGAACCCGCTGAATTCCCCATAATCCTTAATGCGCTCCATCTGCTTCAGCGTTTCCATGTCCGTCTCAGAAATCACAAAGTCCACCTCGGCATTGTCCTTCATATGGTCGGGGTTTGCGGTCTTGGGCAGCGGCAGGGTATCGAGCTGGAGTGTGTAGCGGATGCAGAGCTGGGGTACCGAAACACCGTACTTGTTTGCAATGGCTTTGACCTGCGGATTTTTCAGCATCTCGCCGTGAGCCACGGGAGAATAAGCCTCCACCACCATGCCTTTGCTCTGGGAATAGGCGATCAGGTCGAACGGCGTGTTGCCCACATGAATCAGGAGCTGGTTAACCATGGGAGCAACCGTGCAGCCGGAGAGCAGACTTTCAATGTCCTGCTGCATAAAGTTGGAGATGCCAATAGCCCGGAGCTTGCCGGTCTTGTAGGCGTCTTCCATAGCCCGCCATGCTTCACGGTTGCCGTCCTCATAACGGTCCTCGCATTGGTTCACCTTTACCCAGGGCTGGGGGCTGTGAATGAGCATCATGTCGATATAATCCAGGCCCATCTCTTTCAGGGAACCTTCAATGGCCGCTGCGGCTTCTGCATAGGTTTTTGCTTCCGCTGCCAGCTTTGTGGTCACAAACAGTTCCTCGCGAGCAATGCCGCAGGTGCGGATACCCTCGCCCACGCCGCGCTCATTTTCATAAGCTTGCGCGGTATCGAAATGGCGGTAGCCAATCTTAACAGCGTCCCGGACCGCCTGCGCAGCAGCAGCATCCGGAATGAACCAGGTTCCGAGTCCCAACTTGGGGATCTTGACTCCGTTGGACAAGGTATAAGTTTCTTCAAAAATCATATCGTCAAATCCTTTCTGAACGATTTTATTTGATAATACAGCACAAAAATAAGCGTACCGGAAACCTTCTTCCGATACGCTTATTATAATTTTATTGCTCCATTATGTCGAATGCTTGTTTTCTATCCCGATTTCATGCCCAAAAAGCATGTTGCGTATTTCAAAAACCGGTTTGCGGCGGTGGAAAAGGGCTGGCCTCGTTTCCAGGCAAGAACCGAAGTCGCTGTCAGCTCCGGATACAGGGGAACCACACAGACCTCGGACTGTTCCAGAAACGGCAGCGCCCCTTCAATGATGAGGGCATAGCCCAAACCAGAGCGGACCATAAGGGCCGCATTGGTGCTGAGGTTGCTGACACCGATGACTTGCAGCTTCTCGTAATAGCTTCCAAACCAGCTCGCCACCTCATCATGTACTTTTTGGCGGCTTGGCATAATGACCGGAATCTCCGCCAGATCTTTCACGGTCACATGTTCCCGTTTGGCAAGCGGAACACCAGAGGGCATCAAGGCGGCCCATCGTTCCTTGACAGGCATCCGAATGTACTCATACCGCTCCATATCCACCGGCTCCAGAAGCAAACCGATGTCGGTCAGTCCATCATCCATACGGCGCTTGATCTGGTCTGCGTTCGCCGTGTAAACATCGAAAACCACCCTGGAATGCTGCTGGGAAAAATTCGCAGTCAGCTCTGTCAGCAGCTTGACAGACGCCAACTCCCCGCAGCCGATGGAAACCGTTCCCTCCACCTGTTCCTCCTGGGTGGAGATCTCCATCTCTGCTTTTTCGATCAGCTCCAGAATTTCTTCTGCCCTGCGTCGGAGTAAAAGCCCCTCGTCCGTCAGGGAAAGCGGACGGCTATCCCGGACAAACAATTTCGCCCCGATCTCCTCTTCCAAAAGCGCCATCTGACGGCTCAAAGTGGGCTGGGTGATATGCAGCGCCTTGGCCGCGTTGGTGATGTTCCGCTCCCGCGCCACTGTCAAAAAATAATGCAATAACCGTGTCTCAATCATGGCTGGATCTCCCCACCTTATGTAATGGTTCAGTCTAATTAGTGCTTACTGAACAGTGGGAAAAAGCTCGGAAACCATTGAAAATACTAGGAAAAACAGGGGTAATGCGGTAAAATATCTGCAAAGGGATTCAGAAGTTTGAAAGAAAAAGTTTGCAGGTGATGAAGATGTATCGG
>JALFSO010000073.1 GCA_022778785.1 Dysosmobacter sp.
AGCACGTCGACCACAAAGCGTGGTTCGCCGCATCTTCGGAAAACGCTGTACCAGATCGTCTGCACATATCTCAGAAAAGCGCCGGCAGACGAGCCGGTGTACCAGTTTCTCGATAAGAAACGCGCTGAGGGCAAGCCATACTTTGTATACATGACCGCCGCACAGAACAAGTTCCTACGGATCTACTACGCCCGTGTGAAGGAATGCCTGGAGGCTTTTGACGCACAGCAGGGCACCTCACAAGGATAAATCAGATTGATACTTTATCCCGGCTGGCGAAGCTTTTTCTCCAGTCTGTTTTGTTATGCCCTTTTTCAGTCGCGCAAATTTTGCGGGACTTTTTTCATTTCAGCTATTGACTTTTGTTTGCAGGACTCCTGATTTTGGTTTAGACCCTGGTATACCCAGGGTCATTCAAGAGGATAATATATCGTCAATTTACCATGAATTTACGAAATTGAGGGCTGTTCCTGATATGATATAAATTTCGGTATTACAAAACCGCCTTTGGGGAAACGCATCCTGAGCTCTGATTTGTGGTCATTCGCCTGTTTGGATGACTAAAGCGGACGCATCTGCGGGAATACGCTTCCCGACCCTGAGATTCTCAGCCGGAGCATGAAAAAACGGCAATATTATAATATATAACAATACAGCATGACTTCATTGATAGGAGATATTGGACATGGAAGAACACAGATTGACTTCGGAAAAGATTCTGGCGTATGATCATTGGCTCCGGCATGAGGAACGGGCGCCGGGTACCATCGAGAAGTACCTGCGGGATATCCGGGCTTTTGCCGCCTGCCTGGATGGCAAGGCCGTCACCCGGGAGGCTGTTGCCGAATGGAAGGAGGACCTGCTTTCCCGGCATTACGCACCGTCCTCCATCAACGCGGCCCTGGCCGCGCTGAACGGCTTGTTTCATTTCCAGGGCTGGGATGACTGCCGGACGCGGTTCCTCAAAGTACAGCGGAGGATGTTCCGGGATTCTTCCCGCGAACTGACACGAAGCGACTATGACGCGTTGATTGCCGCGGCGCGGGGCAGGGAGCAGGAGCGGCTGGCCCTGCTCATGGAGACCATTTGTGCCACCGGTATCCGTGTGTCCGAGGTCCGGTATATCACGGTTGAGGCGGCCAGACAGGGCCAGACGGAAATTGCTCTGAAAGGAAAGATCAGGACCATTATTCTGCCATCGCGGCTATGCCGGAAGCTGCGCAAATATGCCGCAAAACAAAAAATCGTTTCCGGTGAGCTGTTCCTCACCAGAAACGGAAAACCATTGAGCCGCCGCCAGATCTGGGCGGAGATGAAGCGGCTCTGCAAATATGCACATGTGGATCCTGCAAAAGTATTTCCCCACAATCTGCGGCATTTATTTGCCACGACTTTTTACCATACCTGCAGAGATGTCGTAAAACTGGCAGATGTACTGGGGCATTCTTCCATTGAGACGACCAGAATTTACCTCCTGACCTCCGGAACAGAGCACCGGCGGCAGCTTGACCGTCTGGGCCTGGTCTCGTAGGACAGAACCGACATTCCGCATATTTTTAAGGCGCGATTATGTGATGAAACCTTAAAAATGGCAAAAAATGAGCAGCTTATCATCCAATGAATGGATAAAAAGCTGCAAAAACCCAGCTGCAAAAATTTCCTTTTTGCGGCTGAAATTATTGCGTTAAAAAACGAAAAGGGTCTTGAATTCAAATGGAAAATATGGTAATGTTACACATGAACGATGTAGCTATCTCATATAGCTATGTGTGGCCATTGCGACAGAATGTCAATTCCGGGATAAAGAGGGCCAGATCTGTGAGGGACTGTGCAGCAGCGGCAAAAGCTCCGGAGGACTTCCGCTGGGCCCGGTAAGACGACAGCGTCCTGCTGACTCCGGAGTTGATCGAGGAGTATCTGGAGACCTTGCAGGAGACCGGCTGCACGCCGAATACGCTGAACACCTACCGGATGAAGCTGACCCAGCTTTATCAATATCTGCCTGAAGACAAACGCATCCGGCCCGGCACGCTGACCCAGTGGCAGGACGATCTGCTGGATGCGGGCTATGCCCCCAGCTCGGTCAATGTCTCTACCGCTGCCGCCAATGGATTGATCATTTACTGCGGGCACCGGGAGCTTCAGACGGAAAGACCGCTGAAATGCGACCCCACTATCCAGCCGGAACTGACCCGGAACGAATATCTGCGCCTGCTGTCCACGGCGAAGCTCCTGGAGAAAGAACAGGTGTACTTGCTGATCAAGGTGCTCGGCTCCATGGGCTTGGCGCTTTGCGATCTTCCCCAGCTGACCGTACAGGCTGTACAGGATGGAAAAATTCGGATTTCTTCCGCGATTCTGCATATCCCGGGCTGCCTACAGGAGGAACTGCTGGACTACATACACAGGAAAGGGCTTACATCCGGACCTGTATTTGTGACAAAGATGGGGAAGCCCATCAGACGCACCAGCGTCACGGCTATGATCCAGCGGCTGTGCCGGGACGCACAGGTTCCCTGTGACAAAGCCACGCCCAGGTGTCTCAGAAAGCTGTATCAGACCACACAGGCCAGCATCCAGGAGAATGTTGTCCTGCTGGTGGAGCAGGCCTATGACCGCCTGCTGGAAAAGGAACAGCTTACCATCGGATGGAAGTAGGCGGGGCGTGTATGAAACCATACGCCGATGCACGGTCAGACGGTGATCGGGGACGGCAGCATACAATACCGTCCCGGCTTACATGCCGGACATACATACTAGGAAGAGGAAACTACCGATGAAAGTATTCGCAAAGCTCTGGAACATCATCTCCACCTTGATTGTGATCCTCATTGTCATTCTGGCGATCCTGCTGGGCGGCGTCCGGCTGGTGGGCCTGCGGCCCTTCGCCGTGCTCTCCGGCTCCATGGAGCCGACTTATCATGTGGGCTCGCTCATCTACGTGAAGTCCTGCGACCCGGAGGACGTGGAGGTGGGCGACCCCATCACCTTCGTGCTGGATGAAAACCTCACCGTCGCCACCCACCGGGTCATCGACATCGACCCCGACGGCGAACACTTCTACACCAAGGGCGACGCCAACGACGCCGCCGACGGCGCGCCCGTCTACTACAAGAACCTCATCGGGCGGCCCGTGTTCACCATCCCCTACCTGGGGTACTTCTCCAACTGGATCACCAATCCCCCGGGCATGTACGTGGCCATCGCCGCGGCGGGGGTGTTCCTGATCCTGCTGTTCCTGCCGGACGTGCTGAAAAAGGCCGACGAGGCGGACCAACGGGCCGCGGAGAAGAAAAAGGAGAAAGAACAGGCGGAGAGCCGCTGAAGCTGTTTGTGATGCCCGGGAGAGGAACGGGCTTGCAATAAAAACTGTTATCAATTTTTGGAAGGAGACCGAAAACTATGAAAGCAAGAAAGATCCTCGCAATGGTCATGGCTTTGGCCTTGACCGCAGCCCTCGCCGTCGGCGGCACGCTGGCGTACCTGACGTCTCAGGACACCGTCACCAATACCTTCACCGTCGGTAAGGTCGCCATCACTCTGGATGAGGCCAAAGTGAATACGGCTGGCGAACCTGTGGATGAGAATGGTGCTAAGGTTGAGCGCCTCAATGCTCCCCGCGTTGCAGAGAACAGCTATCACCTGCTGCCGGGCCACACCTACACCAAGGACCCCACCATCACCGTTAAGGCGAACAGCGAAGAATCCTATATCCGTGTGTTTGTAAGCATCAATGAGCAGGCTGATCTGGATAAAATCTTTGCTCCCGATGGTATTGATTTGCGCACTGTCCTGACTGGTAGCAGTGACAATTGGACTTATGCTGGTGACAAGGTGGAAGACGATACTAGAACCTATGAGCTCCGTTATAAGACCACTGTTAGCGCCGGCAATACAGATGAAAAGCTGGATCCCGTATTTACTGCTGTTGTGATTCCTGGTGAGATTACCAACGATGATTTGGCCACCATTCAGGATCTGAAGATCACTGTTGTTGCTCAGGCCATCCAGGCCGACGGCTTCGATACCGCTGACCTTGCTTGGGCTGCTTTCAAGGCTGCCTGATCCCTCCGCAGCCTGACCACATAGGAAAGGAGGAAGCATGATGAAGAAGAACAAGATCCTTGCTCTGGTGCTGGCCTGCGTCATCTGCGTGGGCATCGGCATCGGCGGTACGCTGGCCTGGCTGACTGCCACCACGGGGGATGTCACGAACACCTTCACCACCAGCGATATCGATATCACGTTGGCTGAAACCAAGACTGACTTCAAGATGGTTCCCGGATGCACCATCGAGAAGGACCCCAAGGTCACTGTCAAGGCTGGCAGCGAAGCATGTTATCTATTCGTCAAGATTGAAGAATCCGAAGACGCTAAACTGAGTGACTACATAGCTTATGCGGTTGCCTCTGGTTGGGAGAAGCTGACCGGCGTAGAGGGTGTGAACAACGTCTGGTACAAGACCATAACGACTGCCACCACCTCGGATACAGCATATGACATTCTCGGAGCTGGCACCTATACGGAAAATAGCGTGACCTACTCTTGGAACGCCAATCAGGTTCTGGTAAAGCCGAGCGTCACCAAGAAGATGATGAATGACCTGACTGATGCGACTCGGCCTACCCTGAAATTCACCGCCTACGCTTCTCAGTATATGAAGAACAACACTGAGCACTTCGAAGCTGCTGATGCTTGGGCCAACATCTCTACTCTTTCCACCCCCTAACCCGTTTGCAAAAACCCTTCACATAAACCAAATTTAAAAAAGGAGCGTACACATCATGAGAAAAAAGATCGTAGCACTGTCCATGGCAGTCCTGATGCTGGCCGTTTGCGTCATCGGCGGCACCCTGGCTTACTTCACGGACACCGATAAGGAAACCAACACCTTCACTGTCGGCAATGTTAGCATTGACCTGATTGAGTCCCAGTATCATCGTGTCAACGCCGGTAAGGGCGATGTGGGCGATGTCGCAGAGCCTCTGCAGGGCGGCTACCTGTGGGCTTCCAATGTGACTCTGGAAGGTACTCCCGAAAATACCAAGAACTTTGTCACCTCTGGAGAGACCTGGAGTGGCAAGTATTTCTCCGATGCTCAGATCGAGGCCGATGCTGCGACTTACAAGGACGGATATTTTGCTGAGCATAATAATATGATGCCCGGTTCCAATGTCCGCAAGAACCCCTATGTGAAGAACACCGGCGCTAATGATGCTTACATCCGTGTCCGCGTTCTGATTCCCGTCTCCCTGTTTGACGTGATCGACAATGGCCCCTCCTATTGGACTACTACTGCCATGTATGAAGGCGAAGTCACTTCCAATGCTGTTGACGCCTATCTGGCTGCCGGAAATACCGCAGCTAACGTTCCTGTTGTCGAGCGCAACAGCATCAAGTACTACGAGTTTGACTTCACCTATACCGATGCTGTCAAGCCCGGCGAACTGACCTTCTGGAATGTTTGGGGCAACATTGCTATCAACAAGAATGCCACCGCTGAACAGCTGGCAAATGTTCAGTCTTTCGATGTTATCTTTGAGGCTGATGCTATCCAGGCTGACGGCTTTGCCAATGCCACCGAGGCTTTTGCTGCGTTTGACGCCTGATCCCGCACCCAACAACTTCACTACCCCGGGGAGGGTTTCCTCCCCGGGGCCTAGCCCCATCAAGACCTATCGCATATTTCCCGCGTTTCTGATCCCTCGCGTATGAATTCGGAAATTCCTGCCCTGACGGGCAGCCTATATAAATGGAGAGCCTGAACAACAATGTGTTTTCACACAGTAAGGAGAGGTGGTACCTGAGATGAAGAAGAAACTGGTACTGGGCGGCGCGCTGGTGCTGCTGGCGGCTCTGATGGCATGGGGGACCTGGGCGTACTTCGTCAAGGACGTCCATGTGACCAATGTCATCACCACCGGCACCATCAATATCACGCTGAACGACCATATGGAGGGCGCGACCGTCAGTCAGGACGGCTCCGTGGCCACCCTCACCGGCGTCATGCCCGGCGTCACGGTGGAGAAGACCGTCTCCGTCAGCAACGATGACGCGGAGACCGCCGGGGACGCCTGGATCCGTGTGAAGGTGGATACCACCGTCACCGGCGCCGACGGCCAGCCTATGGACGATACATTCACCAGCGGCGACGCCGCTGAGCCTGTGGTGCAGATCTCCTTCGCCGGGGACGGCAAGTGGATCCAGGAGAAGGACGCCTCCGGCGCCCCCACGGGATACTATTACTACGCCACCCCGCTGACCCGGGGCGAGCAGACGGTGGACCTTTTCAACGCCGTGACGCTGAACAAGCTGCTGCCCAACCCCTACCAGGGCTGTCAGGTGGACATCGCCGTCAGCGCCCAGGCGGTGCAGGTGAAGAACAACAACAGGAACAGTGACGGCAGCATCATCACCGAACTGACTGCCGGCACGCTGAGCGCGGTCAAGGGCTGGCCCGCCGAGAACTGAGAGAGGAGGAACTGAACCATGAAAAGAAGATTACTGGCAGTTCTCCTGGCAGCAGTATTGGTATTGATGTTTGTTCCTGCTGCCATGGCGGAGGAGAACGGGAACAGCGACGAGAGCGTTGGAAGCGTGTCCTCTGTGGAGAGTTCTGAAAATCAGGAGAACACGACAACTGATCCTGAACAGGGCGCTGAGACTCCCTCTGATCCCGAGCAGGGCACTGATACACCCGCTGATTCCGAGCAGAATCCGGGGGATTCCTCTGATCCTGCTGCGCCTGCTGAGAATCAGCCTGCAGATCCCACGCTCCCCAGCACTCCCGATATCCCGGAAATCCCTGATTCTCCGAATACCCCGGAGACTCCTGAGATTCCGGAAGATCAGCCCGAGCAGAAGCCTGAGGAGAATCCGGCCAAGGAACTGACGGAAGAAGAACTGGAGAGCTACTATCAGCAGTGCAAGTCCAATCCGGACACTGGTGTGACCGACGAACTGACGGAAGCACAATGGGAACAGCTGAAAGCGTATATCGAAAAGCGGGACGCTGAGGAAGCCGCGAAGCAGCAGCCTGTAACCTCGGCGAAGCCTGTGGGCAGAGACGGCCACATCGACGGCTGCCTGGAAGGCTGCACCGGCGTAGACTGCGATTGCCCCTGCCATCAGGGTCTCTATGGCCGCATCATGGCCTGTGAGACACTGGAGGAGATTTACGCAATCGCTGACGCAGCCACGGACGAGGAACTGAATGCCCTCACCGACGAGGAGAACGAGGCTATTGAAGCTTACATTGAGTCTTTAGAGCCGGAGCCCCTGCCCGCAGTGGTGATTGAGAGCGAGCCCCCGGTTCCCAGTGAGATCGTCTATGGCACGGTGTCCTTCGACAATGTGGCACCCTTTGGCGCTCCGGTCGTGGGCGGAGCTGAGTAAGGAGGCAGAGGATGAAGAAACAAAGAGTTCTGGCCCTGCTTCTGGGCCTGACCCTGCTCTGCACGGCCGTGATCCCCAGCGTTTTCGCGGCAGACGGCGACAGCTCCAATAATGGCATGGTGATCAACAAGACCGCCACGGCCAACAATGACGGCAGCTACACCATTCAGCTGGAGGCCTATGCCACCGGCTCCAAGATCATCAGCGAGGTCACTGAGGATATTCCCACGGACATCGTTCTGGTGCTGGACCAGTCCGGTTCTATGGATGATCCCATTGGTACGGTGAGCTTTGAGCCATATGAGGATGAATATGCGTATCATACCCGCAACCAGGATTATTATAAAAATCGCCATAACGGCGGCAAAGCAAACCTCTATTACCCACTGGGAAATGATGTGTATGCTTCTGTTTCTGTGACGGTTGTGAGCGATCCAACTTATGAGAATGCCAGTGGTCATAATAATTCCTATTATTATAGCAATAGAAGTAACCTTTATGAAAAAGTGGGTGAAGAAGAATATAAAGAGGTATCAGTAACTCGGAATGGTTGGGGTACTTCGTTTAATCCCTATGAATATACTTACACTTTTTATGATGACACAAGTATAACAAGCACGGGGGCTAATACTTCACCTGATTTGAGCAATCGTGCTCCTCTCTATATAGCTAGCATTGATACGGACCAGAATGTCTACACCTATACCTACACGGACGCAGATGGTGAGCATATTATCGGTACTTCCACCGGCGCAACTACACGGCCTACGTTTGGTGAGGGTGAGAATAAAACTGCACTCTATCAAAAGGTCGTGATCAGAAGTGGAAAATCCAAACTAGATGCATTGCAAGATGCAGTTACTACTTTTGTAAAAAATGTAAGTGAGAAGGCAAAGGGCTCTGACAGAAAGGCTGGAACATCGGATGACGTGGACCATCGCATCGCCATTGTCGGCTTTGCAAGTACAGCAAGCTGGGGTACTTATGAAAACACTGAACTGCTTTCCACCCAGAATGTTGTGAACTATGGTAGCGCAACTAATGCCAACTATCAAGATGCACTTGTCAGTGTCAATACCAATGGTTCACTGAACAGCCGACTGTCTACTGCAATCAATCGTTTGGATGCCAGTGGAGATACTTACCTGGAATACGGTATGGACATGGCTAATAGGATTTTTGCGCAGTATCCCATTGCATCGGATGATACTTCAGGCAGGCAGCGTGTTGTCGTTGTGTTTACGGATGGTTATCCGGCACCGTCTGGAACAAACAATTTCGACTACGGCATGGCAGACAATGCCATTAGTAATGCTCATACGACCAAGGACACTTATAAAGCAACCGTCTATACCGTGGGTGTCCTTGACGATGCCGATCCGACAGCAAGCATAACAGATGGGTTTAACTATGGCGAATCGAGTCCTGCACAGCAGACAGTTGCATCTAATAGATATATGCATTATGTGTCCAGCAACTATCCCGATGCAGCTTCGATGCAGAATGGCGGTAATTTGTCTGATAAGGCTGATCCTTTTAACGGAGGAGATAGCTACTACCTGTCTGCCGGTGATGCTGACACGCTGAAGAATATCTTCCAGCAGATTTCCAACAAGATCGAATCCGGCGGCTCCTCCACCACCCTGAGCAGCGAGACTGTCATCAAGGACATTGTTGCCCCGGCGTTTAATATGCCCAAGAATGCGGATGTCAAGCTTTACACGGCTGAGTCCAATGGCAGCACAAGCAATTGGAAAGACAGAGAAGAATTTAATGGAACAGTATCTATTGATGTGGATACAAGTTCTATTTCCGTTTACGGTTTTTCTTTCAAGGACTACTGGTGCGGCAATGAAACTATTAATGACGCAACGTCTTTCCATGACGGTAAAAAGTTAATTATTGAGTTCACCGTCACTCCCAAGGATGGATTCCTGGGCGGCAACAATGTGTACACGAACGGCAGTGCCGGCGTTTATGAGAACAGCGACGCTACGGAGCCCGTGCTGACCTTTGACCGTCCGCAGGTCAACGTTCCCATTGGGGAAGTTGCAGTGACGGCCGCAGAGAAGAACGTCTATCTGTTGGGCAGTGTCACCGCTGAGCAACTGAAAAAAGGTACTACGGTCAAGGTGGGCGATGTTGAGCTTGACCTCTCCAAGGCCAATGATGCTGAAAAGCCTTTTGGCCTTGAGCCCTGGCAGACGGAGTATGTGGATATCAGCGTTAAATATTACGATGCAGACGGCGAGACGGAAATTACCGATTTGAGCAATCTGACCGATGACACCACCTACACCGTTGAAGTCACGGTCAAGCCGAACTCCAACGGCGAAGGCGCCAGCGGCGATGCGGCCACGACAGAGAGCGGCAGCAAGCAAGCCAAGGTCAACGTCTTCAAGCCGGAGCTGACTTTCAAGGACAGCGAAGTCTACTATGGCGATAGCGTTCCCACGGACTACACCGGCAATAAGGTCAGAGAGGTCTGGAAGCACGGCAACACTCTTTCCACAGCTGAAGGCGTGACCATGCTGGGAACCGCACCTGAACTGATCCTGTCCGGCACCCCTGATTCCATAAAGATCGCAGACGGCAAGATCAACACCAAGCAGGACGTTCCCGTGGATGTGAACGTGAAGATCGGTAAAACCGATGTGACCGACGAGACCACCTTTGTCCACAATTGCGACGGTAAGACCTGCACGGTTCCGGACGGTAAGGAATTCCTGCTCCACGTCAAGACCTGCCAGCTGACCGTCACTAAGAAGGACGGCGCGTCCGATGAGCCGTATGTGTTCGACATTTATAAGGATAACGATAAGTACACTGAAGTCACGATCAAGGGCAATAGCGGCGAGACGATCTGTGAACTGCCCGTTGGTACTTATACCATCAAGGAGGACACCGGCTGGAGCTGGCGCTTTGCACCGAGCTATAGCGACGAGAGCGTCGAATTGAGTAGTACCAATACTTCTGGCACGATCACCTGTACGAATACACAGCAGAAGCATTACTGGCTCAATGGCTTCAGTTCGATCTGGAAAAATGCGCACGGTGCAAGTAAAGCTGTTAAAAAGTGAGAAAGGAGGAGACGAATATGTATCACGGTAAACATTTAGCCAAGAAAAGTTCCGGGTGCAAGCTCAAAAGATGCAAAACCGGTGCGCTGATTCTCTCCCTCCTGCTCCTCGTCACTGTAGCTGTTGGCGGCACTGCGGCCTACCTCCTGACCAAAACGGAGCCGGTGACAAACACATTCACGCCGTCCCATGT
Source organism: Dysosmobacter sp. (assembly GCA_022778785.1). GTDB lineage: Bacteria > Bacillota > Clostridia > Oscillospirales > Oscillospiraceae > Oscillibacter. The sequence continues at coordinate 10,669 of JALFSO010000073.1, forward strand.
GACATGCGAGGTGACCGAAAGCTTTGACGGAACAGTCAAGAAGAATGTGAATGTGACGAATACCGGCGACACGGAGGCGTATATCCGGGTGAAGCTGGTAACTTATCGTATCAACGACGCTGGTCAGCATATCGGCGGTGCGGCAACGATTCCATCGGGCCTAGAGTTGGGCGAAAACTGGGTCGAGCGTGGCGGATATTATTACTATACGAAGCCGGTTGCTCCTAACGGATCGCCTGACAAAAGTTTGATTGGTGAATCTGGCATCAATCTAATTTCTTACACCGATGCCGACGGCGGCAAGCAGGTCATCGAAGTTATGGCGGAGGCCATCCAGAGCAGCCCGGCTAAGGCAGTTGGGGAATCCTGGGGAGTCAGCATTTCTGAGGGCAGCATTACTGCCTATGATGCCGGTTAAAGGAGGCGGACAGGATGAAAAAATTGAGCAAGCGGCTGCTGGCTGTCGTCCTGTGCGTGGTCATGCTGCTGGGCGTCGCGGTGTATACCGTGGCGGCCCAGGGCAGGGAGGCCACCATTGTCTTCGACGCGGCCACCGGGACCTTTACCATCAACAACGTGGCCATTACCTACGGTGAGGACGGCAAGCAGCAGGGGACCTACCCCGACCTGTTCCCGGAGATGAAGGGACTGATGCCCGGCGACAGCGTGCAGCAGACCATTAAGGTAAAGGTGAAGAACGCGGGCGCGGACACCGTGAAGCTGATGCTGAAGGCGGAGGACGTCACGGCGGAGCCGGACCGGAATCCCACCAATGACGACTACGACAAGCTGGTGTCCTACAAGACCGAGAGCGGCGAGGGCGTGACGCTGTCTGTGAAGTTCGACGGACAGAGCTATTCCGGCGAGCTGACGAAGCTGGTGGCCAATGCCGCCGCGAATCAGACCCAGGGCGTCTATCTGGGCGCGTACACCGGCAAGGATTCCGAGAAGGAATTGACCGTGGACCTGTCCATCCCCCTTGCGGCCGGCAATGAGCTCCAGGGCCTCACCGCCCAGCTGGGCTGGGTCATCACCGCCGAGGTGATCCCCTACAGCGGCGGCGGAGGAGGCGGTGGCGGCAATAAGCCGGTTCTGGACGTCACCAACCACTTCGCCTATATCATCGGCCGCAAGGACGGCAACATCCATCCCTGGGCGCAGATCACCCGCGGCGAGGTGGCAACCATCTACTTCCGTATGCTGACCGACGAGGCCCGGAACAAGTACTGGTCCACCAGCAATCCCTATCCGGACGTGGCGCCCAATACCTGGTGCAACAACGCCATTTCCACCATGACCAACGCCGGTGTGGTGCAGGGCTACAAGGACGGCCTGTTCCGTCAGAACGCGCCGATTACCCGCGGCGAATTCGCCGCCATGGCCGCCCGCTTCTTCGACGTGGAATACAGCGGCCCGGACAAATTCAGCGACATTGACGATCACTGGGCGAAGGACTACATCAACAAGGCGGCGGAGGCTGGCATCATCCTGGGCTACAAGGACGGCACCTTCCAGCCGGAGCGGTATATCAGCCGCGCGGAGGCCATTCTGATCTTCAACCGCGTCCTGGAGCGCCATCCTGACAAGGACCACCTGCTGGATGATATGATCACCTGGCCGGACAACATGGATCCGGATGAGTTCTTCTATGCGGACGTTCAGGAGGCTACCAACTCCCATGACTACGAGATGAAGAAGGATCCCAGGGGCGAGACTTACGAGGTCTGGACAAAGCTCCAGCCCGTCCGCGACTGGGCCGCCTTCGAGAACGAGTGGGCGACTGCCAATGCGGCTTCCAACCCCGGCAATGTGTATTCCTCCTCCAAGTCCACTGTGAACTGAATCAGGAAAACCGACCCTGAGCCACATTCCGGTCCAGGGTCGGTTTTATATGGCGGCCATCAGCGCCGCGCTCCGGCTGACGGCCGGAGAGAGCAATGGGAACAGGCCACGGAGGTGCTTCCGTTGATATTCAGAAAATTCAGATCCGGCAGATCACAGGCAGACCCTGTGCCGCGCCGGAAAAAAGATGTATATGAGCGGTGTGTTCTGTGCGGAGCCATGACGGACGTGCCGAAAACGCTGCCCATCGACCAACGTGCAGGCTATGTGCCGGGCGGCGGCCAGCTGTGCCGCCGCTGCTGCCGGGAACTTATCCGCGAGGCGGAGGCGGACAGAAGAGAACAGATACGCCGCTGACTTCCCGCGGACGGCAGCACAAACCGGTGCGGTCCGCAGCAATCAAAACGAAAAACAATGAAAAACGATTTTACAGGCGCCCGTTTCGGACGGCTGACGGTCATCGCCCCAACGGAGCAGCGGAATCGCGGGACCATCGTCTGGCGGTGCCGCTGTGACTGCGGAAAGGAGGTCCTGGTGGACAGCCGGAAGCTGAGCGCGGGAGCCGTCAGAAGCTGCGGCTGTGACGAGCCGGACTATGCCGCCATCAAGGACCTGACCGGCATGCGCTTCGGCAGGCTGGTGGTCCTGGGAAGATCGGGAAACCGGGCGAAAGACCGGAATCCCCTCTGGCGGTGCCGCTGTGACTGCGGGAAAGAGATGGAGACCACCAAGCGCAGACTGATCACCGGCGCTGTGTCGAGCTGCGGCTGCGCCAGAACGCCGCCGATGAAGGATCTGGTGGGAAAGCGGTTCGGCCGGGTAGTCGTGGAGGAATACGCCGGAAAGGCGAACGGCTTCCACATGTGGCGGTGCCGCTGCGACTGCGGCACAGAGTTCACCACCAGACAGTCCAATCTGGAGAACGGGCAGACGACAAGCTGCGGCTGCAAGCACCGGGACCGGTCCGGCCTTCACTTTGTGGACGGTACGTTTGTGGAGGGGATCGACTCCATGACCGTTTCCAAGGCCAACACCAGCGGCGTGCGGGGCGTCTACTTCAACAAAAGGCGTGGCAAATGGATCGCCCAGATCGTGTTCAAGGGCAAGTGCTATTACCTGGGCGGCTATGACAAGCTGGAGGACGCGGCCAAGGCCAGAGCGGTGGGCGAGGAGATATACGATCAATTCCTGGAGTGGTATCACGCATCCCGGGAGCCCGCGATCAAATGAGGAAAACTTGAAGGCTTGCTGCAAAAGGAGGTGACGGACGTGCGGCAGACGCTGTATGACTACTGCGTGGAGAACGGGAAGACGTTTTTGCTGGAGCAATGGCATCCCGAAAAGAACCTGCCTCTGACACCGGAAAATCTGACCTGCGGCAGCAGAAAAAAGGTGTGGTGGAGATGTCCGGACGGCCACGAGTGGCAGGCGGCTGTCTGCACCCGCACAGGCGGCGGAGCGGGCTGTCCCTGCTGCTCCGGGAAACAGCTCTGGCCGGACCGGGACGATCTGGCGTCCCGGTATCCCAAACTCGCCGCCCAATGGCACCCCACGATGAACGGCTCCGTCACGCCGGACAGGGTGCTTCCCGGCAGCCATAAACTGGCCTGGTGGATTTGCGGGAAGGGCCACGTCTGGCGGGCCATGGTGAAAAGCCGGACGGAGGGCAGCGGCTGCCCCTATTGTGCCAATCAGGCGCTGCTGCCCGGTGAAAACGATCTAGCTACCACCAATCCGGAGCTTGCCCGGCAGTGGCATCCCACGAAAAACGCACCGCTGACGCCCCGGAATGTGGTGGGCGGCAGCAGCCGCAAGGTGTGGTGGCAATGTGAGCGGGGCCATGAGTGGCAGGCGGTGATCTTTTCACGGGTCCAGGGGACGGGCTGTCCGGTCTGCGCGGGAAGACGCGTTGTCCCCGGCGAAAACGACCTGGCCAGTCAGTTCCCGGACCTTGCGGCTCAGTGGCATCCGGAGAAGAACGGCACGCTGCGCCCGGACGCCGTCTCCCCCAATTCCAACCGCAAGGTCTGGTGGAAGTGCGGGCTGGGGCACGAATACGCCGCCATCGTGGCGTCCCGCACCATGCACCGCAGCGGCTGTCCCTACTGCACCGGGAAGAAGGTCCTTCCCGGGTTCAATGACCTTGCCGCGCTGGAGCCGGAGTTGGCGGCCCAGTGGCACCCTGGCTTGAACGGCGCCCTGACGCCGGAGATGGTGACCGTTGGGAGCCATCGGAAGGTCTGGTGGCAGTGTCCGGAGGGACACGTCTGGAAAGCGGTCATCTGCTCCCGGGCCAGGGCGCAGAAGTGCGGCTGTCCGGTCTGCGCCGGACGGGTGAGGGCCGGACGCACGGGTTAATGGCCGGAGCTCCCGGGCGCACATCCAGGCGCTGTCAGGCGCGTGGGTTGCCTAAGTTTTCCCTTACGTTTTCCCTTTAGACGCCAGCATGGATCCCAACAAACCGATACCATCAGACACGATTCCCACGAAAATCCGGACAAATCAGGAATGATTGGGACATGATGGGCCCGGCAAAAAGCAAATGTCCAGAATTCAAATCCCTCCTTCCGCGCCACGTCGGAGCAAGGTCCGCTTTGCTCCGACGTTCTTTTATTCCTGCGGAACAAAAGAACGTCATCCGCCCGCTCCCTTGCTCCTCCTTTCCGCCCGCGATTCGCTCCGCTGGATTCGCGGTCGGTTTTGGAACGAAGGCGAAACGAAAATATCCTAATTGAGTCCACCTGACAGATGACCGGAAATGCTTGATTTCAAGCATTTCCGGTCATCTTTTTGCTCCGCTTGTGCCCGATTTCACTTAAAATGATTTTCCGCAAAAGGACTGTCTTGCGCCCATAAAATACGCAAAATACGATCCTGTAGTGTACACCGTAGTGTACATCCGTAGCTTACATCAATCGGCACACTCGCTGCGGTCTATGTCCGGCGTATTGCCGGCGGCCATCCCGCCTGCGGCCGCTCCAAAGAACAACAGAGCAGCCGGCGCCTTGCGGCGCCGGCTGCTTTTCTGCGGGACCAGACTCGATCCCTTTGAAGAGAGAGTAGTGATTACGCGTTTTTCTTGGCTTCCTCGAAGTCCGCCCAGAGCTGCTGCACCAGACCCTTGCAGGCGATCAGGTCGTAGGACGTGCCCGCCAGGATCTCCGCGGCGGTGAGAATGGCCCGGTGGGCCGTCTCACTCTTACCGGCGTCCACAAATTCCTGGGAGTGGCTGGAGGTGCCCTTGGGAACGAACTGGATGCGGATACAGCTGCCGGGGATGTGGTTGGTGATGTTGCCGAAGTCCGTGCTGCCGGTCTTCTTCCGGGGAGGCGCGATGCCCGGGGCGTTGCAGGCCTCCGCGTTCTTCATGATGACGTCGTTCAGAGTGTAGCAGGGGACCTTGTTGTCCAGATCCTTGTCCCTGGTGATCTCATAGTCCACGTCCGCCATCAGCGCCGCGCCCTGGATGATCTGCTCAAAGCGGCGGCAGACGTCGTTCAGCACCTCCCGGGAGTAGCTCCGCAGGGAGAAGGTGCCCACGGCCCGGTTGGGGACCACGTTGGCGGGGCCGGGCAGCTCCGCCACGGTGTAGTGCATCCGCGTGTCCTCCCGGACGTGCTCCCGCAGGAACTCCACGGCGTTGAAGCTCAGCAGCAGCGCGTCCAGGGCGCTGCGGCCCTTCTCCGGGGCCAGGGCCGCGTGGGCGCCCTTGCCGTGGAAGGTGACGGTGTAGTTGGACAGGGCCAGGCTCTTCTCGTCCACGCAGGTGTCGGGGCCGCCGTGCATCATCAGGGCCACGTCGATGTCCCGGAAGAAGCCGTCCTCCCACAGGGTGATCTTGGAGCCCCGGGTCTCCTCGGCGGGGGTGCCGTAGACCACCAGCTCAAAGGGCTCCTCGATGCCCGCGTTCTTCAGCGCCACAGCCGTGCCGCAGATGCAGGGGCCCTGCATGTGATGGCCGCAGCCGTGTCCCAGCTGCCGCAGGGCGTCGTACTCGCACAGCAGGCCGATCCGGGGACCGCCCTGGCCGTGCTTCCACACGGCACGGAAGGCGGTGGGCCAGCTGCCCAGTCCCCGCTCCACCTGAAAGCCGTTCTCCTCCAGATAGTCCTCCAGCAGACCGGAGGCGAATACCTCCTCGCCGTCGTACTCGGGGCGGTCGAAAATGCTGTCTGCCATGGTGAGCAGCCGCTCCGACTGGTCCAGGATCAGCTGCTTCAGCTTGTCCTTCATATGATCCTCCTTCTGAAAAAGCGCCTGTTACATGGGTCCGTAGTTGATGAGCTGGGCCACGACCACCAGCACGGCGCCCACGGCCATCCACACGGCGAACAGCTTCCACATGAAGCGCATCCACCGGTCGTAGGGGACGTTGGCGGCGCCCAGAATGCCCATCAGGGCGGTGGAGGTGGGCAGGATGTAGTTGCAGAAGCCGTCGCCGAAGTTGAAGCTCAGGATGCAGGTCTGACGGGTGACGCCCAGCAGGTCGGACAGGGGGATCATGATGGGCATGACGGCGGCGGCCTGGCCGGAGCCGGAGGTCAGAACCACGTTGATCAGGGTGTTGGCCACCAGCATGCCCACGCCCAGCAGCGCGGAGGGCAGACCGGTCAGCATGACGGCCATGGCGTGGACGATGGTGTCGGTGATGACGCCGGCGCTCAGCACGCTGCCGATGGCCCGGGCGAACATGATGATGAACGCGGCGGTGAGCATCTTCTTGGTGCCGTTCATGAACTCGGTGCAGATCTTGTTGGCGTCAAAGCCGCCCAGGATGCCCACCACGATGCCCAGCACCAGGAACACGGCGCTCTGCTCGGCGAAATCCCAGTCCAGCTTGATGCAGCCGTAGACGATGGCCACCAGAGCCACCACCAGGGCGACGATGCACAGGATCTTGCGGGTGTCCAGGGTGCCGAACTCGTCCAGGTTGGAGTTCTTGAACTCGCTGGTCTTGTCCAGGTCGTACATGGGGCTCAGCTCGGGGTTCTTCTGGATCTTCTTGGCGTAGCGGACCAGCCACAGGCAGGTGACCACATAGAACACGGCGAAGCAGATCCAGCGGTAGCCGATGCCGGAGTAGTTGGGCAGCTCAGCGATCTTCTGGGCCACCAGGGTGGTGCTGACGTTCAGGGTGCCGGTGGCGAAGCCGATGGCGCCGCCCAGCAGGATGATGCCCACGCCGACGATGGAGTCCAGTCCCAGGCTCATGGCCAGCATGACGGTGATGGGTGCGAAGCCGATGAAGGTGTTGACGCCCTGGGTGGTGCAGATCAGACCGAACACCAGCATCAGCAGGGGGATGAAGACCTCCACCCGGTTGCTGAAGCGGCGGACGATGGCCGCCACCAGAGCCTGGAGGGCGCCCACGGCGGTGAGCATGTGGATGGCGCCGCCGCTGAGCAGGATCAGGGTGATCAGGTCGGCGTTAGCGGAGAACGCGTTGATGATCAGCATGGGCACGGCCAGCAGACTGACGCGGACATTCTCCACATAGGAGAACGAGGTGGCGTCCACGACTTTCTTACCGGACACCAGATCCTCCACCCGGGCGTATTCGCCGCTGGGGATGATCCAGGTGAGCACAACAGCGATCAGGATGATGACCACGAGGATGACAAAGGTGTGGGGCATGGTGAAGCCCTTTTTCTTTGTCTGCAGGGGGGATTTCGATGACATGATTTCCAGCTCCTTCATTTTTGTTACACACGCCGTCTTTCCGCCGACCTATGTTTGAGAAAACTATAGAAAATGTTGTCGGGAAAAGCAATTCACTTTTTCTTACGAAGAGGATTAAGGAAAACTGACATTGATTTTTTTGAACGTCTGGTATTCATTTCCGACGGGTTTTATGTTATACTCATAAAGTTAGCAATCCGGCAGGAATCCGGTAACAATCCGGCAGGAAACGGAGGAAACGGCATGAATCTGAAGGAGCAGATCTATGTCTGCACGCTGGCCCGCTGCGGGACCATCACGAAGGCGGCGGAGGAGCTGTACATGACCTCTCCGGCGCTCAGCATGTTCCTGAGCACGCTGGAAAAGAACCTGGGCGTCCGCCTGTTCTCCCGGACGGGCAAGACCCTCCAGCCCACGCCCATCGGACGGGAGTACATCCGGTACGCGGAGCAGATGATCCAGCTGAAGGAGCAGTTCGACCAGGTCCTGGCCCGGGAGATCGGCCTGCAGAAGTGCACGGTCCGCATCGGCATCCAGCAGCGCCGGGCCATTTCCTGCGCGGCGTGGGTCATGTCCCATCTGACGGAGGACATCCCCTCCCTGAACGTGGTGATCCGGGACGGCGCCTACGCGGAGCTGAACAAAATGCTGGAACAGCATCAGGCGGACTATCTGTTCTACACCATGGAGGACCCCATCCCGGACACGGAGTACGTGGTGCTGCAGAAGGAGCCCATCCTGGCGGTGCTGCCGGAGGACCACCCCTGCAACGCCCTGGCGAAGCACCGGCCGGACCTGGACTATCCCTACCTGGACCCGGCGGACCTCAACGGCCAGACCCTGATCCTGCCCCAGGTCCACCAGAGCCTGCGGCTGCGGGTCCAGCGGATGCTGGACGCCAACCACGTCCGCCCCGCCCGGGTCATGGAGATCGTCAGCCTCAGCGTGATCCAGAGCATGGTGGCCAACGGACTGGGCATCGGCTTCAACCGCCGGGCCTACCTGAGGGACATGCCCCATGCGGAGGGCATCCGCTATTATTACGTGGGGGAGGAGCCCGCCTGTTCCGATTTGGTGCTGCTGTTCCCCACGCGGCAGAAAAAGGCCCCGTATCACGACCGGCTCATTGAGATCTTCCGGGAGTATCTGGCGGAGTGTCCGGAAGGGGCACCGTTAAAACTCTCTTAAATCCACGCTTCGATTTCTCTGAATTGCTTTCCCGCCGCCGCTGTGTATAATGTTCTGCATATATGAATCTCCGCAGACGCGGAAGAACGACACAATGGGAGGAACCGGAAATGAGATGGATGAAACGGCACGGCGTGTTGATGGATTGGTCCTGTGACATTCTGGGTGGGCTGCTCCAGGCGGTGGGTGTCTGGTGCTTCGTGGAGCCGTGTAAGATCGCCCCGGGCGGCGCCTCCGGCATCGCCCTGCTGATCAATCACCTCACCGCTCTGCCGGTGGGCATGCTGACGCTGGTGCTCAACATTCCGCTGCTCATCGCGGCCTTTTTCCTGCTGGACCGGAAGATGACCCTGCGGACCATCCGGACGGTGGTGATCTCCACCATCTGCCTGGACTACATCATCGCGCCCCTGCTGCCCCAGTACATCGGGGACCGGCTCATCAGCTCCGCCGTGGGCGGCATTCTGGTGGGGGCGGGCATGGCGCTGATCTTCACCCGGGGCTCCACCACCGGCGGCGGCGACATCCTGGCCAAGCTGCTGCAAAAGGCCTTCCCCTGGATGCAGACCGGCTACGCCATCATGCTGACGGATTTTGTGATCATCGGACTGTCCATTCCCGTGTTCGGCGGGCTGGAGGACGCCCTGTTCGGCATCTTCTCCATGGTCTGCACCACCCACACCATCGACGCCATCCTCTACGGCATGAACCGGGGCACCATGGTGCTCATCGCCTCCCGGCACAACCAGCAGATCGCCGGGGACATCATGGACCAGCTGGACCGGGGCACCACCTTCTTCAAGAGCGTGGGCGGCTACAGCGGCCGGGACAGCGAGATGCTGATGTGCGTGGTGGACCGCAAGCAGTTCTACGCCGTGAAGAACATCGTGGACAAATGGGACCCCCGGGCGTTCGTCATCGCCTCGGAGACCAAGGAGGTCTTCGGCGAGGGCTTCCTGGACGACCCCAGGGACGCCCAGGGCGCCTGACAACACTCTCAATATCGAACCATCGCCCCTGCCGTCTTACGGCGGGGGCTTTTCGCGTGTTCCGGACAGAAAACCGCCCGCCCGTGCCATGCACGGACGGGCGTTGCGTCGGATGGATGTTCAGCGGAGGGCCTCACAGGCGGCCCGCAGGGCCGCTGCGTTGGGGAAGCCCAGGTCCCGGGCCAGGACGGCGATGCGCGCACCGTCCGCGTCCGTCTCCGCGGGCCACAGGGGCGCGGCGGGGTCCAGCGTCTCCAGCACGTTGCCGCAGGCCGCGCCCACCAGGGCGGCGGCGTTGTGGAGGTGCTCCAGAGCGTCGGGCCGTCCGGCCTCGCCGCCGGGCAGATGCTTCAGGATCAGACCCGCCGCCTCCCGCAGCAGGTGCTCCGTGTACTCGTTGCAGCCCGGGTCCGCGAAGGCCCGGACGGACAGGGACAGCGCCGCCAGTCCGCAGGACTTCACCTGGGCCGGGGACAGGGTCTCCGTGAACCGGGCGTCCGTCACGGAGATCTCCGGCAGCAGCTGGAAGCTGCGCAGCACCCGGAGAGCGCCCGCGTCGTCCCGCAGGACGGCGAAGGGGGAGTTCTGTGCGCCGCCGGCAAAGGACGTGGCCACCAGAGCCAGCTTTGCCTTTTCGCCGGTGCGGATGCGCTCCGGCTGCTCCGCAGCGGCGGACAGGTCCAGGTCGGGATTTTCGTACAGCGCCCACATGGCCTTGGCGGCGCTCATGGCGGAGCCGCCGCCGACGCCCACGATGACGTCCGGCTCAAATTCCAGCAGCTTGGGCAGGGCGCTGCGGATGTGGGCGAAGGAGGGCGGCGCGCCGGTGGAGAAGAACTCCGCCGTGCGGATGCCCCGCTTCCGCAGCCAGTCGTCAATGTCCCGGACGGCGCCGGAGCGGTACAGCACCGGGTCCGATACCAGGAAGGCCCGTTTCAGATGATAGACCTCGCTCAGCTCCCGCAGGGCCACGTTCATGGAGCCGGGCTTGAAGTAGACTTTCTTGGGAAGATTCAGCATGTTCATCGGATATCCCCCAGTTCTTCATACATGGGCGGAGCGGCCATTTACGGGGTCCCCGCCGCAGGGGGACTGCGGCGGGGATGTGGAGGGCGGCGGGAGCGGCAAGAGGAGAGCGCGCTTCACGCCGGCTGTTTCCAATACGGTGCGTCCGGCCCCGGAGGGCGGCTCCGCGGAAAGCGTCTGTGCGCGTCAGGCGGGGACGGAGTATCAGATGAAGCCGCCCACCTTGTCCAGGCCGATCTCGGCGGACAGGCCCATGGGATACGCGGCGTGGGTCTCGGTGGGCAGGTTGACCTCCACCTCCAGGACGTCGCCGTACTTCTCGATGAACTTCTCGTTGCCGTAGAAGGACCGCAGGTAGCAGGCCTTCAGCTCGCCGATGGTGGGATACACGGGGTTGCAGCCGGTGCAGGCGTCGTGGAAGGCCCACTCGGACATCTGATCCACGGCGGCTAGGAAGTCGGCCTCCCACGCCTCGGCGCTCTTCTCGGGATGGGCCTCGCACAGCCAGTCGCAGACGGTCTCGGGGATGTCCACGTCCTTCTTCAGCTGCTCGGCGGCCTTGATCCAGTTCTCGAAGGTCTCCTCGTCGGTGGCGCCCTTCACGCCGATCAGCTCGCCCAGCTGGACGTACCGCTCAAAGGCCTGGGGATACTTGTACTGGGAGAAGGTGCCCATGTGATAGGGATGCTTCTGGGCGTTGAAGCGGCAGACGTAGGGGAACAGCAGGGCGTTGGCGGTGCCGTGGGGGATGTGGAACCAGCCGCCCAGCTTGTGGGACAGGGAGTGGTTGATGCCCAGGAAGGCGTTGGCGAAGCCGATACCGGCCAGGGCGGAGGCGTCGGCCATCTTCTCGCGGGCCACGGGATCGGGCTTCGCGCCCCTGAAGGCGGAGCGGTAGGCCTTGGGCAGCCAGTCGAAGACCATCTTGGTGGCTTCCTTGCAGAAGCAGTCGGTGTACTCGGTGGCGAAGGTGGAGACGTACGCCTCGACCGCGTGGGTCAGCACGTCGTAGCCGGAGGCCTGGGTGGCTCTGGGCGGCAGCTTCATCATGTTGTCGGCGTCGATGATGGCCATTTCGGGCATCATCTCATAGCCGATCAGCGGCCACTTCATGCCGGTATTGGCGTCGGAGATGATGGTGAAGGGGGTGCACTCGGAGCCGGTGCCGGCGGTGGTGGGGATGCAGACCAGCTTGGCCTTCTGGCCCATCTGCGGGAAGAAGCGGATACGTTTCCGGATATCCAGGAAGATGGTGGCCATATCCAGGAAGGCCTCCTCCGGATGCTCGTACATGATCCACATGATCTTGGCGGTGTCGATGGCGGAGCCGCCGCCCACGGCGATGATGACGTCGGGCTCGAACTCGTGCATCTTGGGCAGGCCCTTCATGGCATCCTGGATCTGCGGGTCCACACGGATGTCGAAGAACTCGGCGGTCTCAATGCCCAGGGAGTGGAGCTGGTTGATGATGGCGTCGCAGGCGCCGATCTGATACAGGTTGGCGTCGGTGATGATGAAGGCCCGCTTGAAGTTGTAGACCTCCTTCATCTCCCGCAGGGCCACGGGGGTGCAGCCGGTCTTGTGATAGACCTTCTTGGGCAGCTGGAGCCACAGCATGTTCTCCTTGCGCATGGCCACCACCTTGATGTCCAGCAGCTGCTCGTACTGGGTGTTGCCCATGTAGGCGGAGTGGCCCACGGCGCCGGGGCCCAGGGTCAGGGAGGGCGCCAGGTCGAAGTTGTACAGGTCGCCGATGCCGCCGAAGGCGGTGGGGGTGTTGATGAGGATACGGCCGGCCTTCATCTTCTCGGCGAAGCGGTTGATCTTGTCCTCCTCAGTGGGATCCACGTACAGGGCGGCGGAATGACCGGCGCCGGCCTCGAAGACCAGCTTGGCGCAGATGTCATAGGCTTCGTCCAGAGTGTCGGCCTTGAACATGCCCAGCAGGGTGGTCAGCTTCTCGTTGGCCCAGGGGTTGTCGTGAGAGGTGTCGCCGGTCTCGTAGACCAGCACCTTGGTGTCGTAGGGCACGGTGATGCCGGCCATCTCGGCCAGGCGGTTGGCGGTCTGACCGACGGCGGGGGGCTTTACGCCGTGGTTCCGGGGATTGAAGAACACCTCGGCCACCTTGGCGGCCTCCTCGTCGTTGAGGAAGTAGCAGCGGGCGTCCTGCATCAGGGCCTTGACCTCGTCGTACACGCTGCTGAGAACGGTGATGTGCTGCTCGGTGGCGCAGATCATGCCGTTGTCGAAGGTCTTGGAGTGGATGATGGACTCCACGGCCATCCGCAGGTCGGCGGTCTCGTCGATGACCACGTTGCAGTTGCCGGGGCCCACGCCGATGGCGGGGGTGCCGGAGGAGTAGGCCGCGTGGACCATGCCCGCGCCGCCGGTGGCCATGATCAGGTCCACCTTCTTCATCAGCACGTCGGAGATCTCCAGGGTGGGGGTCTCGATCCAGCTGATGACATGCTCGGGCAGGCCCGCGGCAATGGCGGCGTCCCGCATGATCTTCGCCGCGGCGATGGAGCACTTCACCGCGTGGGGATGGGGAGAGAGGATGATGGCGTTTCTGGTCTTCAGGGCCAGCATGATCTTGTAGATGGTGGTGGAGGTGGGGTTGGTGGTGGGGGTGATGGCGGCGATGACGCCCTTGGGGGAGGCCACGCGCTTGGTGCCGAAGGCGGGATTCTCCTCGATGATGCCGCAGGTCTTGGCATGGCGCATGTAGTTCCACATATGCTCGGAGGCGTACTGGTTCTTCGTCACCTTGTCCACCACGATGCCGTAGCCGGTCTCCTCGCAGGCCATCTTGGCCAGAGGGATCCGCATCTTCGACACCGCCATGGCGGTCTTCTCGCAGATAGCGTCCACCTGCTCCTGAGTAAAGGTGGCGTACTGCTCCTGGGAGGCCCGGATAATGGGCAGGGCCTGTTCGAAGGATTCCACAGAATTGATGATCAATGCGTTCGCCATAATAATCCTCTCTTTCTAATATATGCTACGTTCCATGACTGTACTTGCTGTAGTTTTTAAGAGCGGGGCGATGGGACCGGCGGGACCTCCTTTCTCCTTTTAAATGGATAAAATCATGAATAAAAATAAAAACCCGCACAGAGCAGAACATGTGAGTCGAACAATGCCCAAGCCTGCTGTGTGCGGCGGATCCCGGTATGAAGCGTTCCACGGCGGGTCTGATGCCTGATGAGTGTGGAGGGTTCACTAGGTCGATGCGTCGTGTCGGAAGTTGTCTTTTTATGGAAATAGTTTAGCACTTGCAGGAAATGATGTCAAGAATTGTGTGAAATTTAACAAAATATTCTGTCGAAACGCATAGAAACATGTATAAGTTGCATAAGCAACCACTGAGGCTTGCAAATGGTGGGAGAGGGACAGGCCGGAGGTCCGCCGGACTGTCCCCGACGGGCGGGCGGCCCGCGGCTCCGGCGTTCCGTTCCGGAGGACGCTCTGCCATGACGGACAGAATGCGCATAAAATGAATGCGGAAAATAGATAATCTTGCATAGAGAAACCGCCGGGGGAGACGGCGTCTCCTCCGGCGGTCCGGCGCGATATGGGATGGGACGTTACTGCCAGTAGTCCAGACCGGCGTCCTCCAGGCCGATGTCCCTGGCGTGGAAGACGGGGTTCTTGCCCTCGGACTTCTGCTTCTCGTAGTCCTTGCAGGCGTCGATGGCCACCTTGCTCAGCACGATGCAGGCGGGCAGGTTGATGAAGCACATGACGGCCATCAGGATGTCGGCGATGGCCCAGGCGGCGGCCATGGACAATCCGGCGCCCACGAAGATCACCAGCGCCGCGATGATGCGGAAGCCGGTTATGAACTGCTTGGAGGGGGTCTTCTTCAGAATGAAGGCCAGGCAGTTGTCGCAGTAGTACAGGTTGCCCAGCAGGGTGGTGAAGGCGAACAGCACCATGGCGATGGTGATGAAGATGGGGCCGAAGCCGCCCAGCACGGAGGACACGGACTGCTGGACGTACTGGGCGCCGGCGATGTCGGCGGTGGGGGTGACGCCGGAGCACATGCACATCAGGGCGGTGGCGGTGCAGATCAGCAGGGTGTCGATGAACACGGACAGCATCTGCACCAGGCCCTGCTTCACGGGGTGGGACACGTCGGCGGCGGCCGCGGCGTTGGGGGCGGAGCCCACACCGGCCTCGTTGGAGTACAGGCCGCGCTTGATGCCGTACATCATGCAGGAACCGGCCACGCCGCCGAAGATGGCCTGGAAGTCAAAGGCGTTGCGGAAGATCTCGGCGAACACGCCGGGGACCAGGTTGATGTGGAACAGGATGACCACCAGGGACACGGCCACATACAGGACGCCCATGATGGGAACCAGGGTGCTGGTGGCCTTGACCACCCGCTTGCCGCCGCCCATGATGCACCAGCCCACCAGCACGGCCAGAATGGCACCGATGATCCAGGAGGTGACGCCGGGGGTGTAGAAGCTGTAGGCCTTGAAGGTGTCCTGGAGGTTGTAGGAGGCCAGCATGTTGAAGCCGCCGGCGTAGGTCAGGATCAGGGAGACGGCGAAGGCCACGCCCAGACCCCGGTTGTGAAGGGCGGATTCGATGTAGTAGGCGGGGCCGCCGTAGCTGTCGCCGTTGGGGTCCTTCCGCTTGTAGACCTGGGCCAGGGTGCTCTCCACGAAGGCGGAGGCGCCGCCGATGAGGGCGATGACCCACATCCAGAAGGCCGCGCCGAAGCCGCCCAGGCAGATGGCGGTGGACACGCCGATGATGTTGCCGGTGCCCACCCGGGACGCGGTGGAGACCATCAGCGCCTGGAAGGAGGACACGGAGCCGTCCTTGGCGGGCTTCTCCGCTACCACGCGGATGGACTCGCCGAACAGGCGGAACTGGACGAAGCCGGTGCGGACGCTGAAGTACAGGCCCGCCGCCAGCAGGACGATGATGAGGACCGGATAGTACAGAAAGCTGTCCAGCCCGTCTAGAATTGTCATGATCATACGAAAAATCTCTCCCTTTTCTTCATAAATGATGCCGGGTCAATGCCGTTTCGCGGGATGTCCCGCCTGGGTCCGCCGCTGTCCGCCCCGCCTCCTTTCCGCTCTGCCGTCCGTCCCTCCTCTGCCCGGAAGGGGACGGACCGTGCACTGTGGACTGTCATATTCCGACAGAAATGTTTCTGTCTCAGAAACTCCCACGGCTATCTTAACAGGTTCTGAACGATCCCGCAACAGGGAATCTTCTCTTTTTTCCGTCAGATCTTGCAGTCTGTGCCGGAGAAGTAGTGGAGCCCCAGGGAGTGGGACAGGTACTCCAGCACGTGATAGGCGCCGATGCTGTTGCCCTTGGGGTCCAGGCCGGGGGAGAAGGCCGCCACGCCCATCTTTCGCTCCACGGTGGCCATGATGCCGCCGCCCACGCCGCTCTTGGCGGGCATCCCCACCCGCATGGCGAACTCGCCGGAGCCGTCGTACAGCCCGCAGGTCACCATCAGGGTCTTGACGATGCGGACGATCCAGTCCTCCGCCACCTGCTCCCCGGTGCGGATGTCCACGCCGTTGTTGGCCAGCACCAGGGCGTAGTTGGCCAGGTCCTCGGTGGTGACGCTGACGGAGCACATCCGGAAGTAGAAGTCCAGGGCGTCCTCCACCTCGCAGTCCAGCACATTGTCGCTCTGCATCAGGTAGGCCATGGACCGGTTGCGGTTCCCGGCGTGCTTCTCCGACAGGTAGACCGCCTCGTTGAGCCGGATGGAATCCCGGCCGCACAGCCGCCGCACCAGATGGAGGAAGTCGTCGAAGGTCTTTCCCGCCCCCACGCAGCAGCTGGCCACCACGATGGCCCCGGCGTTGATCATGGGGTTCAGGGGATGGGGGGTCTTGGTCTCCAGCTTCGTCAGGGAGTTGAAGGCGTCGCCGGTGGGCTCCACGCCCACGCGGCTGAACACGTGCTCAAAGCCCACGGTCTGAAGCGCCATGATGAGGGACATGGTCTTGGAGATACTCTGGACGGTGAACTCCTGCCGCCAGTCCCCGGCGTGATAGACGCTGCCCCGGGTGGTCATGATGCAGGCCCCCAGCTGGGTGGGGTCCCCCTTGGCCAGCTCCGGGATATAGGTGGCCACCTTGCCCTCCCGCATGAAGGGGCGGGCGTAGTCCATGGCCCGGTCCAGTACCTGCTGGATCATTGCGGTTCACTCCTTTTCCGCCCGCGGCCGGCGGCACGCAGGACGAATCTCACAATTTTGCTGAGGCTATTGTAGCATATCCTTGTACAAAGTGTTCATCCGCATTCCCGATAAGGGATATCGGAGTTTTCCGTAAAGGATTTCACCAAAAAGAAAACCCGGAATTTGTGCAATCCGTTAAAAATCAGACAATCGGAAGAAAATTTCTGTCGGCCTGCCGGCGGGGACGTTATAATATAGACCGAATCAAAGAACAGAACAGGGGAGCAGCTATGGATATCAAATACTTTGAATATTTCGACGCCGTGGCCCGCTGCGGCTCCATCAACAAGGCGGCCCAGGCGCTGTACATCTCCCAGCCCCATCTGAGCCACATCATCCGGGACATCGAGTCGGAGGTGGGCATGGAGCTGCTGCGCCGGACGAAGCAGGGCGTCACCCTGACGCCGGAGGGGGAGAAGTTCCTGGAGCACGCCCGGGCCATCCTCCGGGAGATGGAGAGCCTGAAGAACTTCACCCGCCAGTCCCCGCCGGAGAAGGACCGGCTCAGCGTGTCCATGACCAAGTTCACCCACACCATGGAGGTGTTCAATGAGATCTGCGCCGAGAACCAGCGCCAGGAGCGGTTCTCCTACCGGCTCAACGAGGGCACGGCGGTGGACGTCATCGAGGACGTGGCCGCCGGTGTGACGGACGTAGGCGTGCTGGACTTCACCTCCAGCGAGCGGACCCGGTTCCTGGCCCGGCTGGGGGAGAACGGCCTGGAGTTCCGGCACGTGGCCACCCTGATGCCCCACATCGTGGTGTCGAAGAACCACGAGCTGCTGCGCCAGGGCCGTCCCGTGACGCTGGAGAACCTGCGGGACTACGCCTTCGTCCGGTACAGCGGCCAGTACGAGGACTTCATCTACAGCATCTCCACCGAGGACGCCCGCATGGACATGGACAACTCCCCCCGCATCATCTACGTGGACGGCCGCTCCGCCCTGATGAACCTCATCGCCGTCAGCGAATGCTACACCATCGGCATCCAGGCCTTCTCCGCCCAGGACTCCATGTACCAGTGCGTGTCGGTGCCCATCCCCAACTGCACGGAGCGGCTGGAGTTCGGCATCGTCACCCGCCGGGACGCGGCGCTGTCCCAGCCGGAGCGGCGGTTCGTGGACCGGGTGGCGGCGTGCTATCAGGCCTTGCAGAGAGTGGAGTGAAGACAAGAGATAGGAGATAGGAGATAGGAGATAGGAGAGATCCTGGCTCCTGTCTCTTTTTTTCCGCGGCTCCGGCGGGGCGGGACGGAAATTGTGACGGGGCTGTAAAATTGGGAAAAACGCTACCCAAACGGGAAAAAACGTGGTATCATATCAGAGTTGAACACATGGCGCGGAGCCGCTGCGGCCGCCGCGTCTGAGCCGGAGCATCCGGGAGAGGAGGCGCCCATGAGGGCATTCTGGAAACATATCGCGGCGGCGGGACTGCTGTCCGCCTGTCTGGCGCTGACCGGCTGTTCCTTCAAGCCGGCGGCCTCGCCGGAGGACCTGTACGCCCTGCCACAGCTGCCGCCGAAGTACACGGACCTGAACCAGTCCATCAGCGAGCTGGTGTCCGGCGGTCTGGAGTACGCGGCGCCGGTGTCCGGCGCCAACACCCAGTCCGTGCAGATGGTGGATCTGAACGGCGACGGCAGGGAGGAGGCCCTTGCCTTTCTCCGCAGCAGCGCCGCGGAGGAAAAGCCGCTGAAGATCTACATTTTCTCCCCCACCGGGGACGGATATGAGCAGTCGGCCCTCATCGAGGGCAGCGGCACGGCCATCTACAGTATCTCCTACCGGGACCTGGACGGCGACGGCGTCATGGAGCTGCTGGTGGGCTGGAAGGCGGGCACGGATCTCCAGGCCCTGACGGTCTACACCCTGCGGGGCGGCGATCCGGAGGAACTGGCCCGCAGCAACTACGTGAAATACGCCGTCACCGCCCTGGACGACACCCGCCCCGAGTCGGAGGTGGTGGTACTCCGGGCGGACGATGAGGGCGACGGCGTGGCGGACTTCTACACCTGGGACCGGGACAGCGGACCCGGCACCCTGAGCCGCACCTCCTCCGCCCGGCTGTCCATGACCATGGCGGAGCTGAATTCCGGCCGGGTGACTTCCGGCACGCTGATGGACGGGACGCCGGCGCTGTTCGTCTCGGGCGTCAGCGACGTGGGCGAGGAGATCACGGACATTCTGGTGACGGTGGAGGGCGAGCTGACCAACGCGGCGCTGTCCCCGGTGACGGGGGCCACCACGGAGATCTTCCGGTTCCTGAACCTGTATCCCACGGACATCAACGGCGACGGGTCCACGGAGGTCCCGGAACCCACGGCGCTGCTCTCCTACGGGACGGAGCCGGTGTATCTGGTGAACTGGCGGGGCTACGACCGCACCGGCCGGGGCAAGACGGTGACCTGGACCTATCACAGCAACGACGACGGCTGGTATCTGGAGCTGCCGGCGGGCTGGGTGGAGGAGATCATCGTCAGCCGCACCCAGACGGCGGCGGACGAGATGACGGTGACCTTCTCCCGCCGGGACGGCGGCGAGGAGGACAGCGAGGATCTGCTGCGGATCTACACCATCACCGGCGACAGCCGGGACATCAAGGCGTCCCGGGGCGACCGGTTCGTCCTGGGACGCAAGGCGGAGACGATCTACGCGGCGGAGCTGCTGGACGCGGACCGTGAATGGAGCCGCGGCATCACGGAGGACGACCTCCGGGGCCGCTTCAACCTGATCACCACGGAGTGGCGGGCGAACGACAACTAATTAAAGAGGGGACTGGCGTCCCCCCTTTAGATTCCCCCTCACCAGTGACGTCGGTCACTGGTGTGTGCGCCCCCGGGGCGCACAGGTCGGGGTATTTTTCCGACGTACATGCCGCCGGAAAAATGATTACGGCAGGTTCTTTTGCCCAGTGGGCAAAAGAACCGTGGGAAACCAAAGGTTTCCCCCTGGCCCCCTTTCCTTTGCGAAGGCGCGCCGCGCTGCGGCAGTCGCACGACCCATCCCACGCGACATAGGACAGACGAAAATAGGACGGCGCCAAGCCCCCGCAACTGCCAGAGCATCCGGGAGCGTCCCCAGCGCCAAGCCAGCCCAAACTGCCAAGGTGCGGCAGCAAAAGAGGAGGACGGGGCATCCGGAACCACCCCCACGCCAAGCTCCCGCAACTGCCAAGGTGCGGCAGCAAAAGAGGAGGGCAGGGCATCCGGAACCACCCCCAGCGCCAAGCCATCCCAAACTGCCAAGGTGCGGCAGCAAAAGAGGAGGACGGGGCATCCGGAATCACCCCCAGCTTTCGCAACTGCCATATGTGGTTGAATGGACAAAGCCACCGACCACTACCAGGCCAAAACCCCCGTACAAGGCGCTGCGAGCGTTCCGGGCGAAGCCCGGAATGCCGCCGCCGAGCCTTTTTCTCTTACACCATCAAAAGGCGCATTCTCTTTTTCCTCGGAAAAAGAGAATGGGGGTTTTGAAGCTGCCGGGCTTCCCCGGCACCCCGTCCTGACGGGAAAGGTTTTGAAGCTGCCGGGCTTCCCCGGCCCCCGTCCTGACGGGAGAAAACCCATCCCCCGCGAGGGGGGAAACCTCACAAACCATCCTGCCCCTCCGCGGCAGCGGAACCAAAAATAACTCAATGAGGTGAACACCATGAAAAAAGTCCTGGTGCTGGAGGACGAATCCAGTATCCGCAGCTTCATCGTCATCAATCTCCGCCGGGCGGGGTACGACGTCATCGAGGCCGAGACCGGCGAGGACGCCCTGGAGCGCCTGAAGGAGAACCCGGACACCAAGGTGGCCCTGCTGGACATCATGCTGCCGGGCATCGACGGCTTCGAGGTCTGCCGCCGCATCCGCGCCACCAACACGAAGATCGGCATCATCATGCTCACCGCCCGATCTCAGGAGATGGACAAGGTGACGGGCCTGATGACCGGCGCCGACGACTACGTGACCAAGCCCTTCTCCCCGGCGGAGCTGACCGCCCGGGTGGACGCCCTGTTCCGCCGGGCCGGCGGAGACGACACCGTCCAGAGCGGGGAGATCCGCCAGCCGCCGTTCCTGCTGAACACCCGGAACCGCACGCTGGAGAAGAACGGCCAGCGGGTGAAGCTGACCCAGGTGGAGTACTCCATCATGAAGGTGTTCATGGAGAACCCCGGCAAGGCCCTGTCCCGGGAGGAGATCCTGGACATGGTGTGGGGCCGGGACTACTTCGGCGAGCTGAAGATCGTGGACGTGAACATCCGCCGCCTGCGGCTGAAGATCGAGGACAATGTGCAGAATCCCACCTATATCACCACTGTGTGGGGATATGGATATAAGTGGGGGTTCTGAGAGCTTATTCCGTGGATACGGGAGATCGCCGGTTCCCGGCAGGATGCGCCCCCCATTCGTCGTCGGGTCAAACTGCGCTATATTCGGGACGCCCTGTGGGGGAGGGCATCCCTCATACCGCTCCGTTGCCCCCTTGCACACCGTCGCGGCATTGCGATTCCCGGCCCCTTCGGGTCCGCCAATCGCGCCGCTTCCTCGAAACCGGCTCGCTTTTTCCGCCGCTGGCGGCGCTTCGCCG